>NZ_JAGWCW010000041.1:0-25004 GCF_020657835.1 Clostridioides sp. ZZV14-6387 | reverse complement strand
AAATAAAACATTTTATACAATATACTATAAAGGAGAACTTTGATGAAAGCAGAAAAAACAAGCATATACCCAATTATTAAAAATAATTTAAATCAAGTATCAATTGTTGAATATAAAAAAGGTCAGAGATTTGTAGCATCAGATAAAGATTTACAAGAAGTATTTTTCATAATAGAGGGAGTTGCTTTAGTAGAATGTACGACTAGAGGGGGAAATAAATTTCTTGTTGACATTGTACCTGAAAATGAATTTATAGGTAAAATTAGTTATATATATGAACATAATTTGAAATGCGATATATTTGCAAAGACCAATATAAAATTATTTCGATTTGAGAAACATATCTTTGAAGAATTTTATCTTAAACCAGATTTTATTGCACTATTTCATAGCAAATGTACAAGAAGGATATATGAGCTATATAAAACTAGAATGGTAAGAGAGTTATTTTCTTGCACAGAAGTTATTGCATATTGTATTTTTAAAAAACAAGAAAATAGTGTCTGCAATATAAAAGCTATTCGCCATTTTAGTGAAATATATTCTATTAGTAGAAAAAGTAGGTATTATTCGCTATTAAAATTAACTGAGAAGGGGATAATAAAAAAAATAAGCAATACATATGAGATTTTAAATTATGATGAATTACATAGGTTGTCATTTGAAGTAAAAGAGTTTTTGGAAGATGAATAGAGGATATAGAAATAGTCTCATTGAAAATAAAAAATATCTTAATTGTTTTCAATGAGACTGTTTATAAATATTATATACTTATAAGGTATAGTATCGTTATTAGTCAATTTCCTTTACTATATTAATAGCCCACTTTTTAGATAAGGCTCTAGGAACACCAAATATAAATTTAACTACTTCTTCACTATAAGTGAGTAGAACAAGAATAAATATAGGAGCTCCTTTAAATGCAGCTATAAAAGTTAAAGGGATAGAAGCTAACCACATACATCCTAATTCTAAAAATAGAGCATATTTAGTGTCTCCACCACTTCTTAAAATACCAATTATGACTAATGTATTAAAGGATTTAAGAGCCATTAGTACTCCCATTATGAAGAATATCTTAGTTATATCAGAAGATAAACTATCAGAGACACTAAACATCTTTAATAATAATGGTATATTTAAAATTAAAATAATTCCAAGTATTAAGCCAGCTAAAAATACCAGTATAGAAAACTTTTTAGCATACTCAATAGCTCTTTTAATATGGTCAGCCCCAAGTTCATTTCCAAGCATAATAGATGCACCAGATGCAATACATACAGCTGTCATTATGAAAAAATTACCTGTGCTGGTTGCTATTTGACTTGCTGCTATGGCTGATGTACCTGCTCTTGCATATGCAACAGAATACAAAACAGTTCCAACTGCCCATACAGAGTCATTTACAAATATAGGAAAGCTTTTTGATGAAAAAGATTTTATAAAAATCCTATCAATAGCTTTTAAATTTTTCAAACCAAATTTTAATATATAGTCCTTTTTATAAAAATAAACGTAAGTAATCATTAAAATTAGTTCACATATTCTAGCAATAACAGTTGCTAATGCGGCTCCTTTTACACCCATTGCAGGAAGGCCAAAATTACCAAATATAAATCCATAATTTAAAATAACATTTGTTACAAGAGCGAATGCACTACAAATCATACCTAACTTAGGATTTCTAACACCTCTGGAACCAGTACTAAATACTGTACTTATAGCTATTAATGGATAACTAAATACTGCAATGCTAAAGTAATCTATACAAAGTTTTACAACTTCTGAATCATAAGAAAATATGTGTATAATTGGTTTTGGTGTTAGCAAAGCAGGAATAACAAATACAAAACTTAGGATAATGGCCAATATACAAGTAAGTCCTGTGACTTTTCTTATGTTACTTATATCTTTCTTTCCATAAAACTGTGAAATAAAAACTCCAGCTCCTCCTGTAATACCAGATAGGGACATATTAAAAAGAAAGAAAAACTGGTTTGCAACTCCAACTGAAGCTACAGATACCTCCCCCAAACTACTTATCATAACTGTATCTATTACATTGACAGAAGTAGAAATTAAGTTCTGTATGATAATAGGTATACATAAAGATAGAAGTATTTTATAAAATCTTTTATTTTCGTCTTTTAAAGAAAATAGTTCTTGCAAATAATCCTCTCCTTTTTACATAAATTCTTCCCACTCATCATATAGAGAGGCAAGGTTATTTTCTAGATTAATTTTTTCTTGGCTAACTTCTTTAGCCTTATCTGGATTAGAGTATACTTCTTCTTGACATAAAAGTATATCTAATTCTTCAATTTTAAGTTCTAACTTTTCAATTTCTTTTTCTATGTTTTGTCTTTTTATTCTATTCTTCTTTTCTACTTCTCTTTGTTCTCTTTCTTTTCTTTTTTCATCTTTTATTTGAGTTCTAGTTTTTTCTTCTTTTTCTTCTATAAGACTCATCTCTTGGATTTGCCTTTTTTTATCAATATAATAATCATAATTTCCTAGGTACTCAGTAATTCCATTTTCATCTAAAACTAAAATCTTATCAACAACTGTATTTAGAAAATATCTATCATGTGATATTGTAAATATAGTCCCATCATAATTAGTTAATGCCTCTTCAAGAACTTCTTTAGAATCAATATCTAGGTGGTTAGTAGGCTCATCTAATAATAATAGATTTGCATTTGATAATATAAGTTTAAGTATGGCAACTCTAGCTCTTTCTCCACCACTTAATGTAGAAATCTTTTTAAAAACTTCTTCATCAACAAATAAAAATGCTCCTAACATATTTCTCAAGGTAGTTTGAGTAAGATGCGTATTATTTTCCCAAATCTCATCAATTATTGTGTTATCTAAATTAAGGGTTTTTTGTTCCTGATGGAAGTAAGAAACGTGTACATTAGTCCCAAATTTAATATTACCACTAAGAGGTTGTAATTCGTTAGTTATTATTTTAAATAATGTAGATTTACCAATACCATTTGCACCAATAAGAGCTACCTTTTCTCCTCTATATATATCTAAATCCAAATCTTTAAAAAGTATTCTTTCCCCATAACCCATGGATACATCTCTGATTTGAAGAACATCATTACCACTCTGGACAGAAGGAGTAAATTGTATACGAGCTTTTTTTCTATAAGCTTCTGGCTTATCTAGAACATCTACTTTATCCAATGCTTTTTCTTTACTTCTTGCACGTTTTAGATGTTTTTCTCTACCATAAGCTTTAAGTCTTTCTATTGATTCTTCCTGCTTTTTTATTTCTTTTTGCTGGTCTTCAAATTTTTTAAGTTCTAATTCTTTTTCTACTTTAGATAACTCAACAAATTTAGAGTAGTTACCATTATATACTTTAAGTCTTTTATTATGAACCTCAAAAATTCTATTTACAGATTGGTCTAGGAAATATCTATCATGAGATATTAACATAACAGTACCTTTATATTGTTTTAAAAATACTTCCAACCATTCTATAGCTTCAGAATCTAAGTGGTTAGTCGGTTCATCAAGTAACAATAAAGTTGGTTTTTTAAGAAGTAATTTTCCTAAAAGAACTCTAGTTTTTTCACCACCAGAAAGTATACTTATTGGTTTATCCATATCATTTTCACTAAATCCTAATCCTTTTAAAACACCTTTGGCTTCAGATTTATAACCATATCCATTTAAATCTGAAAATAATTCCAGTTTATGTGAATATTCGTCCATTATTTTTTCTAGAATTGGAGAGTCTGTCTTTGTACTTTCTTCTGAGATTTTAACCTCTAATTCTCTTAGATAAGATTCCATCTCTATCAAATTTTTAAAAACTTCTAACACTTCTTCTAAAATAGTATTATCCGAATAAAAATTGGTATTTTGTTCTAAATATCCGATTTCACAATCTTTAGAAGTGTAAATATCTCCACTATCATAACCATAAATTCCTGAAATTATTTTAAATAAAGTAGTTTTTCCAGTACCATTAACCCCGATTATACCAATTTTATCGCCTTCATTTACTGTAAAACTAATATTTTCTAATATAGAATCTATACCAAAACTTTTATTTAAGTTATTACATGACAAAACAATCATAAATTTCTACCTCCTTGAACTATCTAAAATTATAATGTTTTGATATAATATAATCAAGGTTATATGTATTAGTTTTGAAAAAGAAATATTTTATTGTGAATCAAACAAAAAAGAGGACACTTTTAGGAGGTGAAGATGTTGGGAAATAAAAATATATCAATGGCAGTTATAAGAAGGCTCCCAAAATATCATAGATATCTTGGAGACTTATTAGATAGGGATATACAAAGAATATCTTCTAAAGAATTGAGTGATATAATAGGTTTTACTGCTTCTCAAATAAGACAAGACCTAAACAACTTTGGTGGATTTGGACAACAAGGATATGGTTATAACGTGGAGGCTCTTCATACTGAGATAGGTAAAATTCTTGGATTGGATCGACCATACAACGCAGTTCTTGTAGGAGCAGGTAACTTAGGACAAGCCATAGCCAATTATGCAGGATTTAGAAAAGCTGGATTCGAGATAAAAGCTTTATTTGATGCAAATCCTAGAATGATAGGTTTAAAGATAAGAGAATTTGAAGTATTAGATTCAGATACTTTAGAAGACTTTATAAAAAATAATGATATAGATATTGCTGTATTATGTATACCTAAAAATGGAGCGCAGGAAGTTATTAATAGAGTTGTAAAAGCTGGAATAAAAGGGGTGTGGAATTTCGCGCCATTAGACTTAGAAGTTCCGAAAGGTGTTATAGTTGAAAATGTAAACCTAACAGAAAGCTTATTTACCTTATCATATTTAATGAAAGAAGGAAAGTAGACAACTTAAACATATTAATAATCAGTAGTTATGAGAAGTATTGAGAAAGTCAGACGATTTAATATTAAATCCTCTGGCTTTTTGAAGTATTAGGATAAAATAAAGATTTAAATAATTTATATAAATAAATAATATTTAAGGAGAGTGATTTTAGTGGAGGAATTATGGTCAAAGGCTATTGAATTTCATGGTCATGAATGTCCAGGTTTGGCTATAGGATTTAAAGCAGCACTTGCAGCAAGAGAATACTTAGGATGTAAACAATCAGGAGATGAGGAAATTGTATGCATTTCTGAAAATGATGCCTGTGGGGTAGATGGTATACAAGTAGTGCTAAGCTGTACAATGGGCAAAGGAAATTTACTACTTAGGCTGACTGGAAAATCAGTATATCATTTCTTTAATAGAGAAAATGAAAAATCTATAAGAATATATGTAAAATCTAAACCGTTTGACATGGACAGAGAAGGGTATAAAAAATACTTATTAGAAAGTGATTTTGAAGATATCTTTGAGATTACAGATACAAAGCTAAAACTTCCTGAAAAAGCAAGAATATTTAAATCTCTTAAATGTGAAGTATGTGGTGAATTTGCACCTGAGCAGTATATAAGGATTCAAGAAAATAAAAAAGTATGCCTTGATTGCTTTGATAAATATGAAAGATTTTATGAAGAGGATTAAATTTATATTAAATTAAAAGTATCTAGATGTAGATTAATAGTATATTAAGAAGAGAAATATATAGAATATAACAAATTATATAAATTATGATACTTGAATTATACATAATTAAAAAGAGACTGATTAATATTGATAAAATAAAATCAGTCTCTTTATGAATAACGAATTATTATTCTGGTTGAGGTGCATCTACAGGACAAGCTCCTGCACAAGAACCACAGTCTATACAAGAACCAGCATCTATAACATATGCGTCGTCTCCAGCTGATATACAGCTAACAGGGCATTCAGCCTCACAAGCACCACAGCTTATACAAGCGTCAGTAATTTTATATGCCATTTTGAAATCCTCCCTTTTATATGTATTGTAATTCAATAACATTATAACAAATATTATTGAATATAACAATTAAATTAATTCTACAACAAAAACTTTATTGTGATATTCTTGTTTGAAAGTTTTACAATAAAGTTTAATCTGCTTATATTTTTATTTATCTTAAAGGGGCTTATTTTAAAAATAAAATTAAAGTTAAAGAATAGGGTATCGATTCTATTTAAAAATGTTATACTCTAAAAAAGTATATTTTATCTTAAAAACTATTAATACAAAGGAGGTTTAATATGAAAAATAAATTAGTTTACATATGTATTATGAGTATAGTGTTATTTGTAGTAGGATGTTCTAATAATCCAAATAAGGAAAGCAATATTAAAAAGGATTCTAAAAATAGCCAAAGTAAGGTTGAAGAAAAAAAAGAGCCTGTAAAAAAAGACATAACTATAAGTTTTGCTGGTGATGTAACTATGGGAAACTATAAAGGGTCATCTTATTATGGTAGTTTTGACCATGAATTTAAAAGACAAGGAGAAGATTATGATTATTTTCTTAAAAATGTAAAACCTGTATTTGAAAAAGATGATTTAACAGTAGTTAATTTGGAAGGACCACTTACTACTGCATCAACTGCAAAAGAAAAGAAATTTGCATTTAAAGGGACTCCAGGGTATGTAAATATTTTAAAATCTGGAAGTGTAGAGGCAGTAAGTATCGCAAATAACCATTCAGAAGATTATTTTGAAGAAGGAATGAAAGATACACAGTTTATATTAGATGAAAATAAAATAAACTATTTTGGTCTGGGTAAAGATGCTGTTATAGATGTTAAAGGAATTAAGGTAGGTTTATTAGGATATAATGGATTATCAACTGAATATAATGAAAAGAATTTAAAACAAATGGAAGATGATATTAAAGCACTAAAGAAAAAATCAGATGTTGTTGTGGTGTATTTTCACTGGGGTATAGAATTAGATTATTATCCAGATAAAAAACAAAAAGATTTTGCTCATTATGTAATAGATAAGGGAGCTGATTTAGTTATGGGTTCTCATCCACATGTTATTCAAGGTATAGAAAAATATAAAGATAAGTACATAGCTTATAGTTTAGGAAATTTTTGTTTTGGAGGAAATAAGAATCCTTCTGATACAGATAGCTATATATATCAACAGACTTTTTCTTTTTCAGATGACAAATTAACTTCAATTAAAGAGCCAAATATAATACCAACATCAATAACATCTAGTAGTTCTAGAAACAATTATCAACCAAAAGTGCTAGATGGAAGTGAGAAAGATAGAGTTTTAAATAAACTAGAAAAAATAAGTAAAGATTTGAATAAATAAAATGTAAAAAAAAATAAATATATATATTTATTTTAATAATTTATATTTTGTTTAGGATATGGTAAAACGTGGTATTAAATAAGTAGATTTTAATAGTTAAATTATAATCAATTATAATAAAGCTATCTAATCTACTTTTTTAATATAAAAATATAAGGGGGAATTTGTAATGGCTTGTAACACTTGTAAAATGTGCGAAAGCGCAGACAAGAAATTAGAAAGTTTTGTAGCTTCAAAGGATGTTGAAACAGCATTTCATAGAACAGAAGATCAAAAAGTTAAATGTGGTTTTGGACTTCAGGGGGTTTGTTGTAGACTCTGTTCAAATGGACCATGTAGAGTAACTCCTAAATCTCCAAGAGGTATATGTGGAGCAGATGCAGACACTATAGTAGCAAGAAACTTTTTAAGAGCTGTAGCATCAGGAGCAGCTTGTTATTTACATGTGGTAGAAAATACAGCTAAGAATTTAAAGAATGTTGGAATAACTAAAGGTGTTATTAAAGGAGAAAAAACATTAAATCAATTAGCAGAGATGTTTGGAATTGAAAGTGATGAAAAATATGATAAATGTATAAAAGTTGCTGATAAAGTTATTAATGATTTATATAAATCAAGAGATGACAAAATGGAATTGGTAGAAAAAATAGCTTATGCACCTAGAGTGAAGAAATGGAAAGAGTTAGGTATAATGCCTGGTGGTGCAAAGTCAGAAGTTTTTGATGCAATAGTAAAATCATCAACAAATTTAAATAGTGATCCAGTAGATATGTTAGTTAACTGTTTAAATCTAGGTATATCAACAGGATTATATGGTCTTACACTAACTAATCTTTTAAATGATGTTATGTTAGGGGAACCAGTTATAAGAATGGCTCCTGTAGGATTTAATGTAATAGACCCAGACTACATAAATATAATGATAACAGGTCATCAACATTCAACATTTGCAAATTTCCAAGATAGATTAAAAGATGAAGATGTTATAAAATTAGCTCAAGCTGCTGGAGCAAAAGGCTTTAAGTTAGTAGGATGTACTTGCGTTGGTCAAGATTTACAATTAAGAGGAGAACATTATCAAGAAGTATTTGCTGGACATGCAGGTAACAATTTTACAAGTGAAGCAGTTTTATCAACTGGAGCAATAGATATAGTTCTTTCAGAGTTTAACTGTACTATACCAGGTCTTGAGCCAATAGCAGATAAATATAAAGTTAAAATGGTTTGCTTAGATGATGTTGCCAAAAAAGCAAATGCAGAATATATAGGATTAGACAGAAGTAAATTAGATGAACTTAGTAATACATTGATAGAAAAAGCATTAGAATCTTATAAGGAGAGAAGAGGAAGTGTTGAAATAGACATACCAAAAGACCATGGATTCGAGCAATCTTTAACTGGTGTAAGTGAAAAGAACTTGAAAGCGTTTTTAGGAGATTCATGGAAACCTCTCATTAATTTAATTGCAGAAGGAAAAATTAAAGGTGTTGCAGCTGTTGTAGGATGTTCAAATATGACAGCAGGAGGACATGATGTAAATACTGTTGAGCTTACTAAAGAATTGATTAAAAAAGATATCATAGTTCTTTCTGCAGGATGTTCTACTGGAGGATTAGAAAATGTTGGTCTTATGTCACCTGGAGCAGAAGAATTAGCAGGAGAAAACTTAAAAGAAGTATGTAAGACTCTAGGGATACCACCAGTATTAAACTTTGGTCCATGTCTAGCTATAGGAAGACTAGAAATAGTAGCAACTGAATTAGCAGCTGAGCTTGGAATAGACTTACCACAATTACCATTGGTACTTTCAGCGCCACAATGGTTGGAAGAACAAGCATTAGCTGATGGAGCTTTTGGTCTTGCTCTTGGTTTACCTCTTCATTTAGCTTTACCTCCATTTATAACAGGAGGAAAATTAGTAACAGAAGTATTAACAGAAAAATTAAAAGACTTAACAGGAGGACATGTTATAGTGAATCCAGACCCTAAATCTTCAGCTAATCAATTAGAAGAAATAATAATAGACAGAAGAAAAAATTTAGGGTTAAAGGATGTGGAATGTAATGCATAGAATTTTTATAAATAAAGATTTATGTACAGGATGCAAGAGTTGTGTATTAGCATGTATGCTAAAACACAATAAAGACTATGATATGTATACTCTTGATTTAGAAAATATAGATAATGATAGTAGAGGACATATAGAGTTAGATAGCAAGCATAATAATCCAGTTCCAATTCTTTGTAGACACTGTGATGAACCTGAATGTGTATTAGCATGTATGAGTGGTGCAATGCATAAAGATAGCGAAAGTGGAATCGTTTCTTATGATGAAGAAAAATGTGGTTCATGTTATATGTGTGTAATGTCTTGTCCATATGGATTATTAAAGCCAGATGACAGAAGCAAGCAAAACATACTTAAATGTGATTTATGTAAAGATGAGGAATATCCTAGATGTGTAGCTAATTGCCCAAGTGGAGCAATTGAATTACAGAAGGAGGAAAACGATGAATTATGTAGTATTAGGAGCTAGTGCTGCTGGTATCAATGCAGTAAAAACATTAAGAGAATTAGATAAAGATTCAAATATAGTAGTAATTTCTAAAGATGAAAATATATACTCAAGATGTATGTTACATCATGTTATATCTGAACACAGAACTTTAAAACAAATAAATTTTGTTGATGAAGATTTTATGGAGAAAAATAATGTAAATTGGATTTCAGGTGAAACTGTTAAAGGTATAGATATAAATAAAAAGGTAGTTCAGACAGAAGATATTACTGTAAATTATGATAAGCTTTTAATAGCTACAGGTGCGTCTTCCGCTATTCCTCCAATAAAAAATTTAAGAGATGGAAATTTTGTATATTCTGTGAGAAACATAGATGATATTTATAAAATAAAAGAAAAAGCAGCAAACTCTAAAAATGTAGTTATAATAGGTGCTGGGCTAGTTGGTATAGATGCATTAGTTGGATTATTTAAATATGAGCAGTTAAATATTTCTGTAGCATTTATGGAAAAGTACATTTTAGATAGACAATTAGATGAATATACAGCTTCAGTATATGAAAACAAGTTTAAAGAAAAGGGCGTGAAATTTTACCCAAGTGCATCAATCCAAGAAATTGTCTTGGATGATAATAAAAATGTTAAAGGTGTTGCATTTTCAAATGGAGAGATTCTTGATGCTGATATGGTAATTGTGGCTACAGGAGTTAAACCAAATGCTGATTTTCTAGATGGAACAGGAATAGAATATGATAGAGGTATAGTAATAGATGATATGTGCCAAACAACACAAAAAGATATATATGCAGCTGGTGATGTTGTTGGTAAAAATGCTATTTGGCCTTTAGCAGTAAAGCAAGGAATTGTAGCTGCATACAATATGGTTGGAAAAGATAAAAAGATAGAAGATGAATTTGCTTTTAAAAATAGCATGAATTTCATGGATATACCAACCATATCTATAGGTATGAATACACCAGTAGATAATAGCTATAAAGTATTAACTAGAGATGGGATTAATGATTATAAAAAATTCGTTTTTAAGGACAATATAATTTATGGAGCTGTTGTACAAGGCGATATTTCATATGTTGGTGTATTAACGTATTTGATAAAAAACAAAGTTGAAATATCTGATTTAGAAAATAGGATATTTGATGTATGTTATGCAGACTTTTTTAATATAAAAGAAAATGGAGAGTTTTGCTATAGTGTATAAAGATATATGTAGAGCAATGCTTACAATATAATAAATTAATCAATAGAGCTATTCTAGAATGAGTAATCTTGTTTAGAAATAGCTCTATTTTTATAACTAAGTTTAGATTATGTTATAGTTTGTAAAGATATTATTTTGAACAAGTATACATATATTCTCTAGTAAGAGGTAAATCGTTTTTTATACCTTTGGTGAAAAGTATCTGATGTATGTCTATAATACCAGTGTTGAAAGCAGCAGCACAAGAACAAAGGTATAAGTCCCACATTCTTATAAACTTATCATCAAACATCTCTTTAATCTTTGGAAGATTTTCATAGAAATTTCTTTGCCAGTATAATAAGGTTTTTACATAATGTAATCTTAAATTTTCTACATCTATAGTATGATATTTGTAATCACTACAGATATGTATCATTTCTCTTAGACTAGGAATAACCCCTCCTGCGAAAATGTATTTTTTTATCCAAGGGTCTCCATAAGACTCTTTAAGACCACTTATATAGTGAAGTAAAAATAATCCCCCATCCTTTAGAACAGCATTTACATTTTTAATAAAAAGCTCATAATTTTCTCTACCAACATGTTCAAGCATACCAACACTTACAACTCTATCAAACATAAGGTCTGAGTTTTTAAGCTCTCTATAGTCCATAAGCTTTACTTCGAGATAATCTTGAAGATTTTCTTCCTGAATTCTTTTATTAAATTCTTTATATTGTTCTTCACTAAGTGTAATTCCAACACCATGAATCTTATATTTCTTTGCTGCTTCTATTAGTAAGAATCCCCAACCACAACCAATATCAAGAAGACTCATACCTTCTTTTAAATTTAGTTTAGTTAATATGTGGTGAACTTTATTGACTTGAGCCTCATAAAGAGTATCATTATCATTTCTAAAATATGCACAAGAATAACTAAGTGTATTGTCTAACCATAAACTATAAAAATCATTACCAATATCGTAGTGAGCATGTATTTCTTTCTTTTGATGTCTCATTGAATTTGATGAGTGTAATAGATGTTTTACAGCTGAATTATCAATATTGAATTTGTCTATTTGTCTTAAAAGTAGATTTAAAGTTAAGAATAAATCTCCTTCAATTTCAATATCTCTATTTATGTAGGCTTCTCCAAGTGCTAAAGATGTACTTTTTAGTAGTTCAGATTTGCTAATATCATTATTTACAATAACTTTAAACTGAGGAGAGCCATCTCCAATTAGAAATTCTTCTCCATCTTTAAGCCTAACTAGAAATGGTGTTTCGCCAAATCTTTCTAAATAGTCTCTTAAAAAATTTTTTGTAATATTCATATTACCAGCTCCTTCTAATGTAAATCCAGTAAGTTTTTCTTGCTTTAAAATATATTATATTCCTTTTTTTAAAAAAGTAAAATTTTTTCAATAAATTTTTTGTTTGAAGGAAATCTGTCTTTTGTAAGAGAATTTCATATTGTGGTATATTTTTTGCTTATAAAATTTCGTATTGGATATAATATTCAACTGTTAATGATATAATAATTTTAATCAATAAAGTGTAATAAAATTTTGAATAAATAGCTTAAAGCTATTTTATGAAGGAGATGTAAAATGGAAGTATATGCCTTGGTTGGGTCAAGTGGTACAGGAAAGAGTTTTAAGGCTTTAGAGTTTGCATATGAAAATGATATAGATTATATAATTGATGATGGAATTTTAATATATAAAAACAAGGTTTTAGCTGGAATATCAGCAAAACAAGCAAATACTACTATAGAAGCAGTTAAAAGAGCTATTTTTTATAATTTGGAACATAGAAAAGAAGTTAGAGATACAATTAAAAATGAAAATATAAGCAAGATTCTTATTATTGGTACATCAAAAAAAATGGTTAATCAGATTGTAGATAGATTGTCAATTGAAGGAATCAATAAGTTTATAAATATTCAAGATATAAGCACTAAATATGAAATAGAAATAGCAAAACAATCTAGAAAAGAAGGAAATCATGTAATTCCTGTTCCAGCAGTTGAAATAAAAAGTATGGCAAGTGGTCTTAGTATAAATCCATTAAAGAGGCTTTTTAGAAAAGGAAATAATAGAAGTATGGTAGTTTTAGAAAAAACAATAATAAGACCAACCTTTAGCTATATTGGAAAATTTTATATCAATGAAGATGTAATTAAACAGATTATTGAATATGAAGTATACAACTTTGAAAGCATTGATAGAATAAATAAAATCAATATAGAGAATTGCAATAATTTTATGAATATTTTTGTAAGTATAAATATCAATGATTTAGAATTTATAAAAAAAATTGAAGGTATGCAACAGATAATAAAAAAGTCTATTGAGAAAATGACTTTAGTTAATGTACAAAAAATAGATATTAACATTCATAAAATTAAAAAAATAAACTTCCTCCCATGTTAAAAAATAAACTGAAAAAATGATATACTAATTTGCAATAAAGTGTGCTATAATTAAACTGTAAATTTAGGAAATGGTTTTTCTAAATGGAGTATACATAATTATAACGTATTTATAAGGGGGCTTTCAAATGTCAGGAAAAGATGTAAATGTCTTCGAGATGGCGCAATCTCAAGTAAAAAATGCATGTGATAAATTAGGTATGGAACCAGCAGTTTATGAATTATTAAAAGAACCTATGAGAGTTATAGAAGTTTCAATTCCAGTTAAAATGGATGATGGATCTATAAAAACTTTTAAAGGATTTAGATCACAACATAATGATGCAGTAGGGCCAACAAAAGGTGGAATAAGATTCCATCAAAATGTTTCAAGAGACGAAGTAAAAGCTTTATCTATATGGATGACTTTCAAGTGTTCTGTAACAGGTATACCATATGGTGGAGGTAAAGGTGGAATAATAGTAGATCCATCAACTTTATCTCAAGGTGAATTAGAAAGATTAAGTAGAGGATACATAGATGGAATATATAAATTAATAGGTGAGAAAGTTGACGTTCCTGCACCAGACGTAAACACTAATGGACAAATAATGTCTTGGATGGTTGATGAGTACAATAAATTAACTGGACAAAGTGCTATAGGTGTTTTAACTGGTAAGCCAGTTGAATTTGGTGGTTCTTTAGGAAGAACAGCTGCTACTGGATTTGGTGTTGCTGTTACTGCAAGAGAAGCTGCTGCTAAATTAGGAATAGATATGAAAAAAGCTAAATTAGCTATCCAAGGTATAGGAAACGTTGGTTCTTACACAGTTCTTAACTGTGAAAAACTTGGTGGAACTGTTGTAGCTATGGCTGAATGGTGTAAATCAGAAGGTTCTTATGCTATATACAATGAAAATGGATTAGATGGTCAAGCAATGTTAGATCATATAAAAGAGCATGGTAACTTATTAAACTTCCCAGGAGCTAAGAGAATATCTTTAGAAGAGTTCTGGGCTTCAGATGTTGATATAGTAATACCAGCTGCATTAGAAAACTCTATAACTAAAGAAGTTGCTGAATCTATAAAAGCTAAATTAGTTTGTGAAGCTGCTAATGGTCCAACTACTCCAGAAGCTGATGAAGTATTTGCTGAAAGAGGAATAGTTCTTACTCCAGACATATTAACTAATGCTGGTGGAGTTACAGTTTCTTACTTCGAGTGGGTACAAAACTTATACGGATACTACTGGTCAGAAGAAGAAGTAGAGCAAAAAGAAGAAGTAGCTATGGTTAAAGCATTTGAATCTATTTGGAAAATCAAAGAAGAGTACAATGTTACAATGAGAGAAGCTGCTTACATGCATTCAATTAAGAAAGTTGCTGAAGCTATGAAGTTAAGAGGATGGTACTAAGATTTACTCTTAATAAATAATAGGATATAATTATTTAAGATATAAAGGGGCTGTACATAGTACAGCCCTTAAATTATGTGGCTCAGATAATGTGGGCCATTTTTTATTTTAATTTATAAATTGTGCAATATAAAAATTAAAGTGTCATAAGTAAGATAAGTGAGAATTGATGGTTGATTTAATTTTAAATGGACTTTTTAGAACTCTTATAGTAAGTAGCTTATGTATTTTTTAATATTAACTTTTAAGAAAAGTATTTTTGTTCTATTATAACTTCGACTTTATATATTTATAACTGTCAAATTTATAGATAATTAAATTAATTAATTATGTTTAATGCACAGTAATCATTACTAAGCTATAATTAAATATAAGGATGTCTCAATAAATTATACTTTAAAATAACTATAAGATAATAAAACATAGTTATTTATTAAAGAAAATATATATTTTAATTAATAAATATGATATGAAAGTATTAAGAGATAACTAAAATTAACTATAAAACACTATTAAATAAGATAGGGGAAAAATATATGTCTAACTTTATTCTAAATGGGATTTTTAGAACTGTTATAGTGAGTAGTTTAAGTATCCTTCTGATATTAATATTCAAGAAAAATGTATTTAAAAGATTTAGTAAAAAATTTAACTATTATATATGGATGATAGTTGTTATTAAATTATTTTTACCATTTACATATTATACTTTTACAATAAATATCTTGAGAAGTAAAAAAAATATTAATATCAACAACATAAATTTAGAGGGATTTAATAATGTCTCAACTATAATTAGTAGTATTTTACTATACTTTTGGCTTGTATCTGTAATGATATATTTAATTTATACTACATTCAAATATATAAAACTTAAAAACTTAATAGGCGATTTATCTTATGAAGTTGATGACGAAGAGATAGTAAATCTTTATAAAAGTGTATTAAACGAATTTGATATAACAAAAAATATAAAGCTCAAGTACTCATATGAAGTTGAAACACCAGCATTTTTTAATTCATGTGTGCTTTTACCACCACATGATTATAAGCTAAAAGAACTAGATTGGATTTTTAGGCATGAACTTATGCATTTTAAGAGTAGAGATCTTTATTTAAAATATGTAATTTTATTTTTAAAAATAGTATATTGGTTTAATCCATTTGTATATATAATGGATAAACATATAGATTTAGATTGTGAACTTTATTGTGATGAAAGAGTTTTAAAAAATCGTAGTTCAGAGGAAAAGAAGGATTATGCATTAACAATTCTAAATGCGATGAGAAAGGGCTCAAATACTTCAAATAAATTTATAGCTGGTCTACATAAGCAATCTGACATTAAAAAAAGAGTGAAGAATATGTTTAATGAGAAGTATAAGAATGGTATATTAATGGCATTAACTTTATGTCTATTATCTTCTATTACTTTTTTGAAAGTTAATGCAACTAGTATTGTCAATTTTAATGTACTGCCTAAGTATGATATGGAGAAGCTACACCTTTTTAGAGGAAACGTTACACTTTTAGAATTTACATATGCAGATGCTCCTAAAAGTGTGAGAGAACAATATAAAAGAAATTGTGAAGAAGTAGGTACGATTCCAAAAGATTCTGATAAAATAGGCTTTGGTGTAAAATTTTATGACAAGTTAGATAGTTTGGCAAGATGATTAAGGTATGGGTATTTTACTTAATTTTAATTTATAACAATCCTAAATAACTACCTATTTTTAAATAAATATGTTTTTATCAAGATAGATGCTCATATAATAACAAATAGCTGAAATCTAAAAGAATTTAGAAGCAAACATTTACAAAATTCCTAAAGAAAGCATTAATGATTATATTCGATTGTAAAAAAATTCACAAAATGACTAACTTTGTAGTTATTCCCTCAAAAAATATATGCCACATAGAAACGCATAAAAAAACACATAAAACAATATTTATGCGTACTTTAGCCTCTAAGGGTACAAAATTCTTTACTTTTACAGACTCGTATTATATAATTAAGTAAATAATGTATATTTAGGTGACATATTGGATAAACTAATTGATTTATTTTATTAATATAATGATACTATAAAAGTTATATAAAGTGGTTTACAAAAAAGTTACAGATAGAGCTTTTATTAATGTATTGTGTATTAATATTTTATCCTTAGGTACACTTCACCTACAAAATAGAATCATAAGATAATTATGGGAAAATTTTAGGAGGTTTATCGTGAAGAAAAAGATATTAATACCAGTATTTGCATCAGTTATGGCATTATCAGTAAGTTCAATTGTAAATGCGGATGAAGTAAATGATTCATCTCAAAATAAGGATGATAAAACAAATACTGAATTAAATTTAGGCGAATATAAAGAAGTAAAATATAAAGTTGCAAAGATAAAAGATGGAGTAGCTATAAAGATAAGAGAAGAAGGTCAAGTTCAGAATATAGCTTATTCTGGAGATGAATTTACTGTTCTAGGAATTCAAGGGGAATGGGTTAAGGTTAAAGTTGAAGATGGAGAAGGTTGGTTAGCTACTAGATATGTAGATATATCTGAAGGTGTAGGATATACTAACGCTGATAAAGTAAATTTAAGAAAAGATAAGAGCGAAAGTTCAGAAGTAATCGAAGAGCTAGAAAAAGGAAGCTCTTTATTGGTGTTGGAAGAAAGTGGAGAATGGTTGAAAGTTAAAGATGGAGGAACTGAAGGGTATGTAAAAGCATCTTATATATCAGATAAAGCTCCAGTAATAGAAGAACCAGAAGTAAATCCAAGTGTTAATCAAAATGGAAATTCTACAAATAACAATCAACAAAATAATGCAAATGACACTCAACAAAACAATAATTCAAATGTGCCAACAGCTAACTCTAATGCAGTTCAAGCTGTACTTAACTTGGCTTATTCTAAGCAAGGTTGCCCATATGTTTGGGGAGCAGAAGGACCAAACACTTTTGACTGTTCTGGATTTACACAATATGTATATAGAAATGCAGTAGGAAAGAAAATACCAAGAACATCTAAAGCACAATCTAATTATGGACAAACTGTAAGTAAAGCAAATTTACAGCCAGGAGACTTAGTATTCTTCACAACTAATGGTTCTGGTTCTGTTAGCCATGTTGGTATATATGTAGGTGGAGGTAATATGATACATTCTCCATCAACAGGAAAAACAGTTCGTGTGACTAGTATAAATTCAGCATACTATACAGCAAGATTTGTTACAGCAAAAAGAATATTATAATCAACTTGTAATATGACAAATTGATAAATACATAAATATAAACGCTCTATACTATATTTAATTTAATCAGGTAACAAAAAATGATTATATTTTAAATGTAATATAGAGCGTTTTTGTATTGGTTTACATTTGACCAATATTAAGACTGATATTACTATTAAATAGTAGTCTTTCCATATAATGATTATTTGTGCAATCCCTTGACAGGATAAGGCAAAGGTGGTAAGCTACTAACAGTACAAAAATACTTTTAATTTTAGTTCAGAGAGGCTAAAAAAGGAGGACGAAAGATGTTAAAATCAAGAAATTTAATCCAACCAGAAGACTTTTCAATAGAAGAAATAGATGAAATATTAGAATTAGCTCAAAAAATAATTGACAATCCGTCAAAATATTCTCGTATATGTGAAGGCAAACTATTAGCTACATTATTTTATGAACCATCAACAAGAACAAGATTAAGCTTTGAATCTGCAATGAACAGACTTGGAGGTCGTGTTGTAGGTTTTTCAGAGCCTAGTTCATCATCTGCATCAAAAGGTGAAACTTTAGGTGATACGATGAGAATAGTATCTGGTTATGTTGATATAATAGCTATGAGACATCCTCAATCAGGTGCAGCTTCAGAGGCTGCTAGATTTACGGAAGTGCCATTTATAAATGCAGGAGATGGCGGGAATCAACATCCAACCCAAACACTTACAGATTTACTTACTATAAAATCATTAAAAGGAACTTTAGAAAACCATACAATAGGATTATGTGGTGATTTAAAATATGGAAGAACTGTGCATTCTTTGGTTAAGGCTATGGCCAGATATAAAAATACAAAGTTTGTATTTATAGCGCCTGAAGAATTGAAAATGCCAGACTATATAAAAGAAGCTATAAAAGGACATGCATATTATGAGACTAATAATCTAGATGATGTTATAGGAAGTTTGGATGTTTTATATATGACTAGAGTTCAACAAGAAAGATTTGAAGATAAATCAGAATATGAAAGACTTAAAAACTATTATATTTTAAATAAATCTAAATTAGAAAAAGCATCTAAAGACATGTTAGTAATGCATCCATTACCAAGGGTAAATGAAATAGATATAGATGTAGATGATGATGATAGAGCTGTATATTTTAAACAAGCTAAATATGGAATGTATGTTAGAATGGCTTTAATAATAAAGCTTTTAGGTATAAATGAAGATTAATAACTCTCATATAATAGTAAAATAAAGGAGATTTTGGGATGTATAAAATTCTGGAGAATATATACATAGGCGAAGATATGTATAGAATGAAAGTAAAAGGTAATTTTGAAGGTAAGATGGGACAGTTTTATATGCTAAGAGCATGGGATACTTATCCAGTACTTTCAAGACCTATAAGTATACATGATATAGATGAAGAAGGAATAACTTTTCTTTATAAAGTAGTAGGAGAAGGAACTCAAATTTTAAGTAACCTAAAAGTAAATGATACTATAAAGTTAGAAGGACCTTATGGTAATGGATATACTAAGGTTGATGGAAAAGTAGCTTTAGTAGGAGGCGGAATCGGTGTGGCCCCACTATACTTAGTTGCTAAAAATATAAAAAACTGTGACGCATATCTTGGATTTAGAGAAGATGTTATATTAGAAGATGAGTATAAGCAAGTGTGTAACGAAGTCCATACAACAGTAGGTAATACTTTTGTAACAGATATAATTGATGTGGAGAAATATGATTACATATTAACATGTGGTCCAACTCCAATGATGGAAAAATTAGTTAAGATGGTAGAAGGTACTAAAACAAGAATTATGGTATCTCTTGAAAACCATATGGCATGTGGAATCGGTGCTTGTTTAGTATGTACATGTAAAACTAATGAAGGAAATAAAAAGACTTGTAAAGATGGTCCAGTGTTCTGGGGAGAGGACGTGATTTTTAATGGCTAATTTAAGTGTAAAATTTGGAAATATAGAATTTAAAAATCCAGTAATAATGGCGTCTGGAACTTTTGGATTTGGAAGAGAATATAATGACATTTATGATATACAAAAACTTGGTGGTATAAGCAGTAAAGGACTAACTTTAAATAAAAAGCCTGGAAACAATGGTATGAGAGTTCATGAAACACCATCTGGCATGATGAATAGTGTTGGACTTGAAAATCCTGGAGTTCAAGGATTTATAGATAATGAATTACCTTTCTTTAGTGAATTAGACTTAGTTAGAATAGCTAATGTTGGAGGTGGAACATTAGAAGACTATTTATTAGGTGTTCAAATGTTAAATGACAAACCTATAGATATTATTGAATTGAATATATCTTGCCCAAATGTTAAAGCTGGGGGGATGGCTTTTGGTATAAAAAATGAAGTAGCAAGAGAAGTTGTTCGTGAGGTAAGAAACATAACGAAACTACCTTTAGTAATAAAACTATCACCCAACGCAGAAGATATTGTAGGAATGGCAAAAGTTTGTGAAGAAGAGGGCGCTGATGGAGTATCTCTAGTGAATACTTTTAAGGCGATGGCAATTGATATAAAAAATAGAAGACCAGTATTTGAGAATGTCTATGCAGGATTATCTGGACCAGCTATAAAACCTATAGCTCTAAGAATGGTACATGAAGTGTGTAAAAATGTAAATATACCTGTAATGGGAATGGGCGGAATAACTAAGGCTACAGATGCTATAGAATTTATAATGGCAGGAGCTACTTGTATTCAAGTTGGAACTGCAAACTTTATGAATCCTAAAATCGGTCTTGAAATAATAGATGGAATTAATGACTTTATGGAAAAAGAAGGAATAAAGAATTTGAAAGAAATTAAAGGAATTATATAATGTAGTATAAATAGTACTTAAAAAATAAAAGATATAGACTAAATAAACAATAATTTTATAACATTAATATGGAGGAAAAATAATATGAGTAAAGTAGATGTAGTAGATATATTAAAGAAGAGTGATGCATTATTAGAAGGACATTTTTTATTATCTTCAGGAAAGCACAGTAATAGATATGTACAATGTGCAAAGGTATTAAGATTTCCAGAGTATGCTGCTGAGGTACTAAGTACAGTTGTTGAACAAATAAAAGACTTAGATATAGACTTAGTAGTAGGGCCAGCAATGGGAGGAGTAATAGTTTCTTATGAGTTAGGAAGACAGTTAGGAAAGGAAGCTGTATTTACTGAGAGAAAAGACAATACAATGGAGTTAAGAAGAGGATTTGAAGTTAAAAAAGGTGCAAAGATAATAATTGCTGAAGATGTTGTAACTACTGGTAAATCAACTATAGAAACAAAAAGAGTATTGGAAGCATTAGGTGGAGAAGTTATAGGTGTTGCATGTATAGCAGATAGAACTAATCATGATATAGGTATGCCTATATATAGTGCTATAAAGCTTGATATACAAGTTTATGAATCTGATGAATGTCCTTTATGCAAAGAAGGAAAATTACCAGTTGTTAAACCTGGAAGTAGAGAATTTAAAGAATTAGGGATGTAATAACTCAATTAAGTTTAGTGGTATTTAAAGAATGTAAATTTTTTAGAGTAAAACTAATATTATATAATATAAATCAAAGATAAAAACAGTTAGCCTTGCAAATAAGGCTAACCGTTTTTTTGTTAAAAATATATTTACAAAAAAAGAGATAATAGCAGTACAATATAAGTATAATATAAAAAAATTATTATATATTGAGGAGGGGTAAGTATGAAAAATCAATTGAATGAAACTCAGAAAAAGGTTGTATTTTTTGGAGTAGGGGCTGTAGGAGCTACTTTCGCAGAACAATTTTTAAATTCTAAATATGATTTTAAAATTCTTTGTGATGAGAAAAGAAAGAAAAGATATTTAGAAGATGGATTCATAATAAATGAGAAAAGGTATGATTTTGATTATGTAACTAGGGATGAGTATAAACAAGAGGCTGATTTTATAATTATAGGCTTGAAATATAATAATTTAAGGGAAAATATAAGAGAATTAGACGGATTAGTTGGAAAAAATACAGTAATAATGTCTTTATTAAATGGAGTTGATAGTGAAGATATAATAGGAGAAAGATTTGGAATTGAAAAAATGGTATATTCATATGTCACTAATATAGATGCTAAGAAAATTAATAATAATATTATACATACTACTAATGGAATAATTGTATTTGGGAACAAAGATAATAGTGAAGATAGAAAAACTAATATAATAACAGAAGTCTTTAATAGTGTAAATATAGAATATGTTTTATCAAAAGATATTCAAAGAGATATGTGGTGGAAATACATGGTTAACATTGGTGTAAATCAAACCTCAGCTATACTTGGCGCATCTTATGGGGTATTCCAAAGCTCTGAGCATCTAAGAGAATTGGCAAAATCTGCAATGAGAGAAGTAGTTGCTATAGCTCAGGCAAAAGGTATAGGTCTTACAGAAGATGATGTGGAAAATTCGTTACATAGAATACTGGAACATTCAAAAGAAGGAAGAACATCAATGCTTCAAGATGTAGAAGCTCATAGACTTACAGAAGTAGATATGTTTTCTAAGAATATTTGTGAACTTGGAAAGAAATACAACATATCTACACCTATAAATCAGACTTTTTTTAATATGATAAAAGTAATTGAAAGTAGATTTTAAATAGTCTTTATAAATAAATTTGGTAATTGTTGATTTTAAATCTAGATAATATTATAAACTATTTAAATTACTAAATATTTTTAATTCATCAATAAAAATATTTGCTGCTTTTGATAAAGTTATATCCTTTGGATATATATATGAGAAGTGTCTGTTGTAGTTGCTTCCAAGCTCTATGACAGACAGTTCATTATTTAAAACTGGTAAGCTTGTCACTAGATTAGATACTATTGTAATTCCTAAATTATTTCTAACAGATTCTTTGACAGCATAGTTACTTCCAAAGACCATCATACTTTTTGGAATAATCTCTTTAACACTTAAAAACATATCTAAATAATCTCTAGTGCCAGAGCCATCTTCTCTAACTATCCACTTCTGGTCTTGTAGCTTTTCAAAGCTGAAGTCTTTTAACAAAGGGCTATTATATGGAAGTGCTAAAACCATCTTATCTTCAAAAAAATATTCTTGAATAAATGAAGGTGAAGAGCAAGTGCCTTCAATAAGTCCAATATCTAAAACATAATCTTTAACATGAGAAGACACAATTGATGTATTTTCTATGAAAATTTCTACATCTATGTCAGGATATTTTTGTGAAAATAATGCTAAGAAATTAGGCAGAATATACTCACCAATAGTTAAACTTGCACCAATCTTTAAGCGACCAGTTATAGCATCTGAAACCTGACTTACATCATGATAGGTAATGTTTAAAAGATTTAATATTTCCTTAGCTCTTTTATACAATATTTGTCCACTTTCTGTTATAAAAATAGTCTTTTGTTTAATAGACCTGTTTATAAGTATGACTTTAAAATAATTTTCTAGATTTTTAATGTGTTTACTTACACTTGGCTGAGATAAATTTAAGTATTCACCAGCTTTAGTAAAATTTTTATATTCAACAACAGCCACAAATGTTTTTAATTCTTCAAACAATTTTAGACCTCCCTTACTTAATGAAAGTTTACATTTTTTATATGTTTTCTACAAATAATTATACTAGATGTAATAACCATCAAAAATATTAATCATTACGATATTATATATTTATTTTACTTATGGTTATTACAATTATATACTATTATTGTAAAGAAAACTATATTAATTATAAGGTAGGTATATTATGTTAAAGAATAAAAGCTGTCTAACATTAAAAAATATAAAAGAAATATTACCTGGGCTATTTGTATCAGTATTAGTAGGTTATATTAGTATATTTATTTCTACTCTAATTCCTAAAGTAGGAGCCGCATCAATTTCTATATTTTTGGGTATGTTTGTAGGAAATTTATTCTTAAATCAAAAGGTGTTTCAAAAAGGTTATAAATTTTCAGAGACAGATTTGCTATCATATTCAATAGTACTATTAGGAGCGACACTCAGTGTATCTACTCTAATAGACTTAAAAGTTTCAGGAATCTTATTTATAATGTTACAAATGACAATAACAATAGTAGCAGCACTTTATATAGGTAAAAAATTAGGTTTTGAAGAAAACTTTAGATTTCTAATGGCAAGTGGAAACGCAGTATGTGGTTCTTCTGCTATAGGAGCAACAGTTCCAGTAGTTAATGCTACAGACAAAGAGAAGGGAATTGCAATAACTATTGTAAATGTTACTGGTATATTTCTTATGTTTTTACTTCCAATAATATCTCAATTTTTATATAGCCATGAGCTAGTAAAAACATCAGCAATGATAGGAGGAACTTTGCAGTCAATTGGTCAAGTTGTAGCAAGTGGGGCGATAGTTGGAGAAAATGTAAAAGATTTGGCAACTATTTTTAAAATAGTAAGAGTAATATTTTTGGTTGTTGTAGTATTAGTATTTGGGCATATGAAAAATCAGTCTAATAGTGAAATATTTGAAGAAGAAAAGGATGAGATAAAAAAGAAAAAAGTAAATATACCATGGTATGTAATTGGATTTTTTATAACTTGTGCACTTTTCTCAATGAATATTATACCAAAAGATATATCTGTATTATGCAAAGAAGTAAGTAACAAATTTGAAATAATAGCTTTAGCAGCAATTGGTTTAAAGGTTAATGTAAAAGACTTAGTGAAACAAGGTAAAGAAGTTTCTTTATATGGTTTATTTGTAGGTATAGTGCAAGTTGTATCAGCTATAGTTTTAATAAAAATATTTATATAATATAAAAAACATTTTTAATATTAGCTTGATTAATTAAAATAATATGATACTAATAATTTATAATATAAATAAAAAATGAATTTCGATAAGTTTAGATGGGTATAAACTTATAGAAATTCATTTTTTATTTTAAGTGAAAATTTAAAGTAAAATAT
>NZ_JAGWCW010000040.1:0-28090 GCF_020657835.1 Clostridioides sp. ZZV14-6387 | reverse complement strand
GCAGCATATAAAGGATTAAAAGAAGCTGGAATAGATTCAGAAATAACTCAATACTCATTCTGTACAAATGGAAGCCACTATGCAGGTGAAGCTGGAATAAAGACAATAGGATTTGGTCCTTCTAAAGAAAATCTTGCTCATACAATAGATGAATATATTGAGCAAGAACAATTATTTATAGGAACAGAAGGCTACTATGGAATATTAAAATCTGTATATGGAAAATAATATTTAGTTCACAATAAATTATTTAAATATAGTCTAGAGGTGCTTAATATAGCACCTTTAGATAATACTTTAAAGCTTAAAAGTTAGGAGGTATATATGGGAACAATACTAAGAGGTGGAACTATAATTACCTCTGATAAAACTTATATAAGTGATTTAAGGATAGAAGATGAGAAAATAGTTGAAATAGGAAATAATCTAGAAATAAATGATGATAAGGTTATTGATGCTACAGGGAGAATTGTAATTCCTGGAGGGATAGATACACATACTCATTTTGATATGAATGCAGGTTCTATTATTACTGCTGACAATTTTGAAACAGGAACAAGAGCAGCTATAGCTGGAGGAACTACCACTATACTAGATTTTGCAGAAGCTAGTGAAGGTGAAAATCTGCTGCAAGGGGTAGAAACATATCATAAAAAAGCAAGTGGAAATTGTTATTGTGATTATGGATTTCATATGACAATTACATGTCTGGATAAAGATACATTTGCTCATATGGAAAAGCTTATTTCAGATGGAATAGTATCTTTTAAGATGTATATGGCATATGATGGCATGAAAGTAGATGATGGAACTATATACAAAGTTTTAAAGAAAGCTAAAGACTTAGGTTGTATAGTTGAATTTCATTGTGAAAATGGTGATTTACTAGATGTATTGATAGAAGAAAACATACAAAATGGTAATTTAGAACCCAAATATCATCCGCTTACTAGACCTAATATAGTTGAAAAAGAATCTGTTTCAAGACTTGCTGATATAACTAAATTATCAAACTCAAAATCCTATGTAGTTCATTTAAGTTGTAAAGAGTCACTTGAGACTGTGAAAATTGCTAGAGAAAAAAATATAGATATGATAGTAGAAACATGTCCACAGTATCTACTATTAGAAGATGATTTATATGATAAGGCTGAATTTGAGGGTGCTAAATATGTAATGTCTCCTCCTTTAAGAAAAAAAGAAGATATAAGTTACCTTTGGGAAGGTTTAGCTAATGGAGACATACAAACAGTTGGTACCGACCATTGTTCGTTTAATTTTAAGGGTCAAAAAGATTTGGGAATTAATGATTTTAGTAAGATACCAAATGGGGCTCCTGGTGTTGAACATAGGTTATCTCTTTTATATACATATGGAGTTTTAGAAAATAAGATAAGTGCAAATAAATTTGTAGAAGTCACTTCAACAAATGCTGCAAAAATATTTGGGATGTATCCTAAAAAAGGCGAAATAGCTGTAGGAAGTGATGCAGATATAGTTATTTTGAATACTGATAAAGAAGAAACAATTAGCTATCAAACTCAAAAACAAAATGTAGATTATACTCCATATGAGGGGTTTAATATCAAATGTAAAGTAGAAGATGTGTTTTTGAGAGGAAACCATGTAGTACAAAGTTGTAATATTAAAGAACAAGCAATGGGTCAATACATTAAAAGAAAAATTACTAAATAATGCGGGGGGAAATAAGAATGATGGATATACTTATTAAGAATGCCATAATAGTAACTGTAAATAAAGAGAGAGAAGTTATTTTTGATGGGGCGTTAGTAGTAAAGGATAACAAGATTGCTGATATTGGGAATTCTAAGGAAATAGAAAGTAAATATACAGATGTTAAAAAGGTAATAGATGCTAAGGGTAAAGTTCTATTCCCAGGTTTTATAAATACACATAATCACTTATTCCAGACTTTATTAAAAGGATTGGGAGATGATATGGTACTTAAAGACTGGTTAGAAACTATGACTTTTCCAGCAGCTAACTATTTAGAACCAAAAGATACTTATGATGCTGCAATGCTTGGATGTATTGAAGGACTTAGAAGTGGTATAACAACTATGGTTGACTATATGTATCCTCACAGTAAACCAGGTCTTTGCGATGGAATAATAGATGCTTATAAAGAATTAGGAATAAGAGGAATACTTGGAAGAGGATGTATGAATACAGGTGCTCAATTTGGAGTTCATCCTGGAATAATGCAAGATGTAGAAACGGTTGAAAAAGATGTAAGAAGATTATTTGAAAAACACCATAATACAGAAAATGGAAGAATCAAAATAGGAGTAGCTCCCGCAGCAATATGGTCAAATTCTCAAGAAATGCTTGAGATGCTATGGAGAGTAGTAAAAGAATATGATGATGCTTTATTTACAGTACACATATCAGAAACTCCTTTTGATAGAGAAGCTGCAAAAGAATTGCATGGGCAATATGACATAGATGTTTTAGAAAAATTAGGAATACTTGGACCAAATGTACTTATGGTACATTGTGTGTATTTAACTGAAAAAGATATGGAACTTACTAAAAAATATGACATGAAAGTATCTCATAATACAGCAAGCAATATGTACTTATCTTCAGGTGTTGCACCAGTACCAGAAATGCTTAAAAAAGGAATAACAGTTAGTTTAGGAGTAGATGGAGCTGCTAGTAATAACTCTCAAGATATGCTTGAACTTATGAAATTAACAGCACTTCAACATAAAGTTAATAAGTGTGATCCATTAGCAATGTCAGCAGAAAAAGTTCTTGAGTTAGCAACTATAGATGGGGCAAGAGCTATTGGAATGGAAGATGAGATAGGGTCATTAGAAATAGGTAAGAAAGCAGATTTACTAATATTTAATCCAATGCTTTCACCAAAAGCAATACCTATGCATAATCCAGTATCTACATTAGTATATTCTTCTAGTATGAAAAATATAGAGGGAGTTATAGTAGATGGAAATATAATAATGGAAGATTCAAAAATATTAACAGCTAATGAAGAGAAAGCATTAAAAGATGCTCAAGATACAGCTGAGAGACTTTGTGTAAGAGGAACTATAAAGAATAGAATGGAAGGTCATAAATGGAATAGCCTTTATTAATAAGTTTGATTTTATTCATAAAGAAGTAGAATAAAAACTTTGGCTTAAAAATATGAGTTTTGAGGTGATTTATTTGATTATCAAATGTACCATAAATAATAAAGAAAAAGAATTAAGTATAAGACCAGATGATTTTTTAGCAGATACACTAAGAGAAAATGGGTATGTAAGTGTTAAAAAAGGATGCGATACAGGTTCATGTGGACTATGTACAGTAATGGTGAATGACAAGGCAGTACTTTCTTGCAACTATCTTACTGCAAGAGTAGATGGTCAACATATAACAACGCTTGAAGGTGTTTTGGATGAAGCAAAGAAATTTGGGGATTTTCTTGCAGATGAAGGAGCTGACCAATGTGGATTTTGTGCTCCTGGATTTATAATGATGGTTTTGGCTATGAAAAGAGAACTTCAAAATCCAACTGAAGAAGAAGTTATAGATTATGTAAATGGCAACCTTTGTAGATGCACAGGATATAAAGGTCAATTAAGAGCAATACATAAATATTTGAACACTTAAGTTTTTAAGTGAAAATTAAATTGATATGGGGAGAGAATATGATAACTATAAAGGAATATGTAGTTCCAAAAAGTTTAGATGAAGCTTATGAACTGCTAATATCAAGAAAAAATAACATAATACTTGGAGGCTGCGGATTTTTAAAGTTAGGTAATAAAAATATTGGTTCAGCAATAGATTTAAAAGACTTGGCTTTGGATTA
Source organism: Clostridioides sp. ZZV14-6387 (assembly GCF_020657835.1). Lineage (NCBI taxonomy): Bacteria > Bacillati > Bacillota > Clostridia > Peptostreptococcales > Peptostreptococcaceae > Clostridioides > Clostridioides sp. ZZV14-6387. The sequence continues at coordinate 24,249 of NZ_JAGWCW010000040.1, read as the reverse complement.
TATAAATGAAACTGATGATAGCATATTAATTGGAGCAGATACAAGTTTAAGAACTTTAGAATTAAATAAGGTTATTAAAAATTACTGTAATGGAGTAATTTCAAATGCTGTTTCTAATATAGTAGGAGTTCAATTTAGAAGTGGAGCTAGAGTAGGAGCTAGCGTATTTGCTAAGTATGGATTTTCAGATTTAATACCTTCATTACTAGTAGTAGATGCAAAGGTTAGGTTATATAAAAAAGGGGTTATGAACTTAGCTGATTTTTTAGAAAGTGAGCTTGAAAAAGATATATTAATAGAAATTATATTACCTAAAAAAGATGCTATAGGTGTATTTGATTCTATAAGAAAATGTACAGGTGATTTTGCAGTATTAAATGGAGCAATGTTAAAAGAAGGAAGTACTTATAAAATTGCAATAGGAGCTAGACCAAGAAGAGCAAAAATTGCCTATAAAGCAAGTGAAATATTAAGCTTAGAAAATGATATAGAAAAAGCTGGAGAAGTATCAAGTGAAGAACTTTCATTTGGAAGCAATATAAGAGGAAGTAAAGAGTATAGAAAAGACATGGCAAAAGCTTTAGTAGTAAGAATGTATAATAGTATTGGAGGTGAGTGTGATGGTAAATAAAGAAGTAAGAAAAATAGATAGTGAAGCCATTATTACTGGAAAACCAATATATACAGAAGATTTAATCTTTCATAAAGATGTTTTGACTATTAAACTTCTTAGAAGTCCACATGCTTTTGCAAAGATAAAAAACATCGATATAAAAAATGCATTAAAAGTAAAAGGTGTAGTAGATATATTCACTTACAAAGATGTGCCAAATTATAGATATTCAATGGTTGGTGAATCATATCCAGAAGCCTCACCTCATGACCAATTAATACTTGAAGATATAGTTAGATATGTAGGAGATGAGGTTGCTATAATAGCTGCTGAAGATGAAAGGTCTGCTATTAAAGCTATGAAACTTATAAAAGTAGAATATGAAGTAATGACTCCTATATTGGATGCAAGAGAATCAGAAGGAAATAAAACCTTAATCCATGAAGAAGATGATTTGTTTTGTCCATTTGATTTTGGATTAGATGCTACAAAAAACATTGTATCAAGAGAAAAAATGGGTAAAGGGGATGTAGAAAAAGAGTTTAAAGAAAGTGATGTAATAGTAGAACATTCTTATATGACTCAATCACAAGCCCATTGTATGATGGAAACTCATAGAGCTTATACGTATATAGATACGAATGGTAGATTAGTAGTAACTTCTGCAAATCAATCAGCTTATCATATGAGAAGACAGGTTTCTAGAGCATTGGGAATACCTCTTTCAAAAGTGAGAGTAATAAAACCAAGAATAGGTGGAGGTTTTGGTGGAAAAAATATAGCTGTAACGGAGATATATGCATCATTTGTGACTTGGATGACAAAAAGACCAGCAAAGCTTATTTATACTAGAGAAGAAACTTTTGCAATGACTAATACTAGACATCAGATGTTTTTTGATATAAAGATTGGGTCAGATAAAGAAGGAAATATAAAAGCTATAGATATGAAAGCCTTGAACAATACAGGTGCTTATGGAGATAATGGACCTTCAGTTTGTTCTGAATCAGGGCATAATGTACTTCCAACATATAACAATGTACCTGCAATAAAATTTGATGGAAGAACTGTGTATACTAATTTAGTTCCAGGGGGAGCATTAAGAGGATACGGAGCAACACAAGGTACATTCGCACTTGATTGTGCAATCGATGAATTAGCACATAAACTTAATATGGACCCAACAGAAATAAAATTGAAAAATATTATAAAAAAGCAAACTGAAGGCGGAATAATGAATTTTCCAATCAGAAGTTGTGCACTTGATGAATGTATAATTAGAGGAAAGAAACTTATTGGATGGGATGAAAAATATCCTGTCAGAGAGATTGGAAACAATAAAGTAAGAGCTGTTGGAATGTCTGTGGGAACTCATGGTTCTGGTATAGCTAACATAGATATGGCAATAGTAAATATGAGAATGGATGAAGATGGAACTTATAAGTTGTTTTCTGGGTCTTCAGACTTAGGAACTGGTTCTGACACAATACTTGCTCAAATAGCTGCAAAAGCATTGAATACATCTATTGATAGAATTTCTGTTTATACAGGAGATACAGATATGTGTCCATATGATACTGGTGCATATGCTTCTTGTACTACTTATGTAACTGGAAATGCTACAATAAAATCTGCTGAAAGTTTAAAACAAAAGATATTAAAAGTAGCACAGAAGAAACTAGATTTACCAATAGATGATTTAATACTATATGAGGATAGAGTTTGCTATAGTGAAGATGTAGATAAGTTTGTATTGTTAAGTGAATTAGGAAGAGAATCTGTTGGTGGTGGAAATCAAGAGGTTTTATATTCATCTGAATCATATGGAATACAAGAGAGTGCGAAACCATTCTTAGCAGGATTTGCTGAAATTGAGTTAGACAAAACGACAGGTGAGTTTAAAGTAATAAATTATGCCTGTTCTACTGATTGTGGTACAGTTATGAATCCTGCACTTGCTAGAATACAAGTTGAAGGTGGTGTAACTCAAGGTATAGGGCTTGCAATGTATGAAGACCCTAGACATGGTTCTGATGGAAAGCTTCAGACTTCTAATTTATTACAATACAAAGTTCCAACAAAAAAAGATATAGGAAATATATTTGTTGATTTTGTAGATAGTTATGATCCAACAGGTCCATATGGAGCTAAATCTTTAGGGGAAATAGTTATTCATACACCAGCACCAGCAATAGCAAATGCAATATATAATGCTACTGGAGTTCGTGTAAGAGAACTTCCTATAACTTCTGAGAAAGTTTATATGGCTATGAAAAAATTAAATCAGGGGGGAAAATAAATGATTGCTATAAAAAGTAAATACTTAATATCTTCTGCTGATGAAATATATACAAATTATGCTGTTGTAGTAGAAAATGACATTATAAAAGATATATTACCAAATGAAGAAGTTGAAATAAAGTACAAAAATATTGAACGAATAATAGATAAATCGGATGCTATAGTAATGCCAGGATTCATTAATGGTCATATGCACCAATATGGAGTGCTTTCTAGAGGAATACCTGCAAACGTACATTTTACTGATTTTGAAGGTTTTTTAAATGATTATTGGTGGCCATTTATAGAAAACAGAATAGGATTAAAAGAAGTAAAGGCAACAACTAAAGCATCAGCAATAGAGCTTATAGAATCTGGTGTAGTAGCTTTTTGTGATACTCTAGAGGCTCCAAATACAGAGGTAGGAACTTTAATTGAGCAAGGTAAAATATTAGAAGAGATAGGGATGAAAGCGGTTTTATCCCTAGAAAGTTGCGAGAGAATAAGTTATGAAAATGGGCTTAGATGTTTAGATGAAAATTCTAATTTGATAAAGTGGAGTAGAGAAAATAGTAAATTAATAAATGGAATAATGTGTACTCATACAAGTTTTACATGTTCAGATAAATTTATTAAGCAAGCTAAAGAAGATGCAAAGAAATTAGATGCGCCAATGCAATTCCATTTATGTGAGAGTATATATGAACCAAACTATGCTGAAAAACATTTTGGTAAAAAAGCTGTTGAATACTATAATGATTTAGAGATATTGGATGAAACTGTATTAGCTTCTCAGTGTGTAAAAGTAAATGATGAAGAGATAGAGATATTAAAAGAAAAAGGAGTAAAAGTGGTTCATATGCCTCTTAGCAACTGCGAAGTAGGTGGAGGTTTTTCTCCAGTACCAAAAATGATTAAAAAAGGTATAAAAGTAGCACTTGGTACAGATGGATATATAAATGATTTTTTTGAAGTTATGAGAGGTGCATTCTTAATGCACAAATCAGTCGAAGAAGATGCATCTGTAATGCCAGCAAATATGGTCTTTAAAATGGCAACAGAGTATGGTGCTCATGCACTAGGTCTTCAAAAATCTGGTAAAATAGTAGCTGGCAATAAGGCTGATATAATAGTTATGGAAGATGAATTCAAAACTCCTGTAACTCTTGATAACATATTTGACCAGATAGTAGTACAAGGTAAAAAAGAATTTATATCAAATGTATACATAGATGGTAGACATATTTTAAAAGAAAAACAATTAGTTGATTTAGATAAAAAAGCTATTGTTAAAGAGATGAAAGAAGTTGCTTGTGAATTTTGGAAATTTTAATGAATGTAAATATAAATCAATGTAAATATAAATGAAAAGGGGAAGCAGATAATGTACAATTTTTTAGGTAAAGAATTAAAATCACCACTTATAATAGGTTCAGGACCATTAACATATAGTGCAGCTGGATGTAAAATATTAAGTGATGCAGGAGCAGGGGCAGTTGTTACTAAGACTATAAGAAAAGAAAGAGCTATAAATCCAGCACCACATATGGTTAGAAATACAACTAATGCTCTTTTAAATAATGAAAAATGGACAGATTTTGAACCAGAACAATGGATAGATTTTGAAATACCACAAATGAAAAAAGATGGGACTGTCTGTATAGCTTCAATAGGTCATACAATCGAAGAAAGCAGTGAATTAGTAGAGAAAGTTGCAAATGCAGGAGCTGACTTTATTGAATTAGTATCTTATGACTATAGAGATTTGATACCAATGCTTAAAGATGCTAAAGAAAGAGTAAATATACCAGTAATAGTTAAACTTCCTCCTATGATAGATGAAATAGGAGCTTTTGCTAAAAAATTAGAAGAAGCAGGAGCAGATGCAATAACTGCTTGTGATTCTGTAGGACCAGCATTTAGAATAGACATAGAAACTGGTCAACCTTTATTAGGTGGAAACGGAATAGGATATCTAAGTGGAGAAACTATTAAGCCAATAACTTTACAAAGAATCTATGAAATAAAAAAAGAAGTCAATATACCAATAATTGGTTTAGGTGGATGTGTTAGTGGAGATGATGCATTAGAAATGATTATGGCAGGTGCTGACTTTGTTGGTATATGTTCAGTGGTAATTTTAAAAGGTGCACAAGTAATATCTAAAATACATGATGACTTAAAATCTAATCTTAATAGACTAGGGTATAATACTATAGAAAATGCTTGTGGTATAGTACATAAGCATATGGGCGACGTAAATGAAAGACTTAGCTTTGAATTTACTTATGATGAAGAAAAATGTACTAAATGTAAGATGTGTGAGAGAGTATGTGCCTATCAAGCAAGAAAATTAAATGATAAGATGGAGTTAAATGAAGAAGAGTGTAGATACTGTGGTCTTTGCATATCAGTTTGTAAACCAAAAGCACTTGGAAGAAAAATTTCATGTTCAGAATTGAATGCATAGGTTATTTTGTAAAGAATAATTAAAAAATAAAACTTTATATAGAAATAAAAGGGTGTGTCTCAAGATGAACTTTTTAGTTCATGAGGCACCCTTTTTGTATGAAATTAAGTATATTTTCATCATTTCAACAATGAAAAATAGGTTTATTTGAAATTATTTTATATTTTGATTAATTATTAATAACTGTTTTATAGATATGTTAACATTGTATAGCATTTGTATAAAATGTTATAATAATTAATAGGGATGGTGATGTAAGTGCAAGATAAGATTTTAGAATTATTACATATTATAAATAAAGATGTAGTTAGTATAAAAGAAGATATGTCTGAAGTAAAACAAGAAATAACTGCATTAAAGAGCGATATGTCTGAAGTAAAACAAGAAATAACTGTGGTAAAAGAAGATATGTCTGAAATGAAACAAGAGATAACAATGTTAAAGGACGACATGTCTGAAATGAAACAAGAGATAACTGTATTAAAGAGCGATATGTCTGAAGTAAAACAAGAGATAACTGTTCTAAAAGAAGATATGTCTGAAGTGAAGCAAGAGATAACTGTTCTAAAAGAAGATATGTCCAAAGTAAAGCAAGAAATAATTGTATTAAAAGAAGGCATGTCCGAAGTAAAACAAGAGATGAATATGTTAAAAGAAGATATATCTGAAGTAAAGCAAGAAGTAAATTTAATGAAAAAAGAAATAACTGGATTAAAACAGGAGATAAGTGTGGTAAAAGAAGATATGTCTGATGTAAAACAAGATATGATTGTGATGAAAGAAGATATATCTGGAGTTAAATCAGAGATGAACTCTATGCAAAGCAAAATAAATAATATTAGTGAAGATATGAGTGGAATTAAGGACGAAATATCTACAGCAAATGAGAAATTATATGGAATTGAAGTAAAGATTGATGTTCTAGAACGTGAAGAGAAATCAATGAAAGAGATACAGGAAGAGCAGAGCAATATTTTAGGAAGCTTATTACATAATTCTGAAATAAATAAAGCTACTCATGATAGTATGGAGCATAATATAGCATATATAAAAGGTGATACAAATGCTATAAAAGAAGATGTTTCTGAAATAAGAAGAGATTTAAATTTAGTAGAGTTAGCTACTAGTAAAAATTGGAGTGATATTGTTAAACTAAAATCAGTCAGATAATATCTTAATTCACTAATTTATCATCCACAAAATAAAAAATATTATATAAAAAAGGCTTATAATGTTACTGTTATTTATTATAAATTTTAGAAATGAAAATAAAAATTTGAGAAAAGACCGTTAAAATTTTATTTTAAGGTCTTTTTTTATGTAGATATAATGAAATTATAAAAATAAAACTTAAAATTTAAATGCGAAAATTTGATAGAACGGTTGAAATAAGTAAAATTTTATCAATAAAATTACAAAAATTTTATAACAAATAAATATACGTAAATATTGGCATTAAAATTGCTCTATAAAAACTATAAATAGTAATGTAAATAAAGCTCTTATTACACAAACAATATTACTATTTTAATTATAGATATTAATATATATCTATAAAATAGATAGAAACTTGTATGTTTTATGTTGCAGGTACAAATATAGTAAAGGAGAGTACATTGATACAACTGAGATACATAGCTTATTAAGTTTTTCTGTCTTATGAGAATTATATTATAAAATATTCATAAATATTTTGAGTTTAAATTAAAAAATTATTTTATGCTTAGATTAATTATCATTTAATTAATTTAATAACAAAAACAGTGAAAGAGTAAATAATATTATTTACAGGGGGTAAAGCAAAGTATATTAAATGAGTTGTACTTTTGGCCCCGTACATGGAGAAATCTATGTAGGACACAACTTTAAAACCAGTAAATCCTAAAGCCTTGCAACTACAATAAAAGATAGAAAGAAACTTTTATGAATGTGGTGAAAACCAGAAACAATAGTAAGGATGGTATATGGTGAGAGCCTAAGTACTTAATAATGGACATTTGGTCGCCAAGCCTAGAAATAGGAAGGTCAAACGACTATCTCGAGAGAGAGTACACTATAAGCTATTGATAGTGGAAACGGGTTGCTCTTAACAGGTAATGCTGAAGATGAAGAAATAGTCTACGCTCATATGAAAGTATGAGGTCACTGGGTTTAAAGTGGCATCTATAAAGTAGCGTTTATAGGTAAATGTTTAAAACTTACAAAATATAAATACTTATGAAAACTTATAACTTATAATTATTAAGATTGAAAGATTTAACTTGGATTAAATTTATTGTAAAAAATTAAAAATTCATAGCTATAATATTCTTATGTTTGTAAGCTACTGTATAATAACATATACAAAATGATAGAATAAGTTTATTTGTTAATAATTAAATTTATTGTACGTATTCTTTAAGAGTAGAGACTTAAATGTATAAGTAAGTGTAATCAAAATTTATAAACGTCATTTAATTTAATATATTAGATTTTTAAGTATTTATATAATTCAATAAGTTTTATGTAACGGGAGTTTTTATTATGAAAGCAAAAAGTACATCAAAATTTGAATTAGACGGAATACCACCACTAAAGGAAGCCGTACCTTTAGGGTTACAACACTTAATGGCGATGGTAATAGGAAGTTGTTTACCAGCTATATTGGTTGCAAATGCAGCTGGGCTTGATCATAAAATGTCAACACTCTTGATTCAAGCAGCACTAGTTTTTGCAGGAATATCAACTTTATTACAATTATATCCAATACCTCTATTTAAAGGATTTAAATTAGGGGGAGGGATACCAGTTATAATGGGAGCTACAGCTATGTTTATAGGAGCTGGAGTCTCTGTTGCAGGAAAGTATGGGTTGCCAGTCTTATTTGGTTCTCAAATAATAGCTGGAATAGTAATAATTATAATTGGTTTTGGTCTTAAAAAAATACGATTTATATTTACTCCAGTTGTATCTGGAACAATAGTCGCATGTATGGGTCTTGGACTTTTTCCAATAGCTATAAAAAACTTAGCTGGAGGTATGGGAAATGAAACTTTTGGACAGCCAATTAATTTTATAGTTGGAATCTCTGTATCTCTTATGATATTAGGATTAAACAAGTATGGAAGAGGATTGTTTAAAGATGCATCAATATTAGTTAGTATAATTTTTGGATACATTTTATCACTAATTTTGGGTATTGTAAATTTTTCTTCAATTCAAGAGTTTACTTTGGTAGCGCTTCCAAAACCACTTATTTTTGGTCTAGATATAAGAATCGAAGTTGTAGTGATGTTTTCAATAATATATTTGGTTGAAATAGCAGATATTATGGGTGCATGTACGCTTTCTGCAGTAGGGGGACTCAATAGACAAGTAACAGATGAAGAACTTTCTTCTGCTGTTTTAGGAAATGGAGTACTATCTACGATAGGTGCATTATTTTCTGCAACTCCAATGGGGATGTTTGGTCAAAATTCTGCAATCGTTTCCAATACGAAAATTGTAAGTAAATTTGTATTGGCTATTGGGGGAATTGGGCTATTTTTGGCAGGAATATCACCTTTGCTAGCTAATTTGATAAGAACCATTCCTCCTTGTGTGGTTGGGGGAGCAACACTTGTTATATTTTCAACCCTTACAACATCTGGTTTAAGACTTGTTAGTATGGATGGGTTCAATCAAGAAAATAGCATGATATTAGGTCTTTCTATGGCTTCTGGCATAGGATTTATGGTGGCTCCTCAAGTTCTTGAAAAGTTTCCAAAGTTTATAGAAACCTTATTTGCAGATTCAAGTGTAGTTTCAGGAGCAATGGTAGCCATAATAGTTCAAGCTTTGTATATGGTAAAATTTCCTAAAAGTAGGAATAACAAAGTTGAAGATAAAAAGGAAAATTTATAATGTAAAGAGTTAATAAATGTGAATCAGACATATCACATTTATTGATATAAATTAAAAGATAGATTTAAAAGTTTCAATTTTTAATAAGTATGATGACAGGGGGATAAGATGGTTACTATAAAAGAATATACAGTTCCAGAAAGCTTAGAAGAAGCATATAAAATTTTAACTTCTAAAAAGAATAATGTTATTCTAGGTGGGTGCGGATTTATAAAATTAAGTAATAAGAATATAGGAACAGCCATAGATTTAAAGGCGATAAATCTAAATTATATAAGGGAAGATGAGAAAAATATTCTTATAGGTGCAGATACATCTCTTAGAAGTTTAGAAATTGATAAAACTATTAAAAATTACTGTAGTGGAATAGTTTCAAGTGCTGTTTCTAATATAGTAGGAGTTCAATTTAGACAAGGTGTTAGAATTGGTGCTAGTGTATTTTCAAAGTACGGTTTTTCTGATTTAATACCAGCACTTTTAGTTGTTGGAGCAAAGGTAAGATTATACAAAGAAGGAGTCTTAGAATTAAATGAGTTTTTAGATAATAAGTTAAGTAAAGACATATTAGTTGAGGTAATACTTCCAAAAAGAGATGCAATAGCTGTTTTTGATTCAATAAGAAAATGTACAGGAGATTTTCCTATATTAAACTCAGCCATGTTGAAAGAAAATAATACTTACAAAATAGCAATTGGAGCGAGACCTCAAAGGGCAAAAATAGCTCTTGGAGCAAGTACTATATTAAGTGAAGAAAAAGATATAGATAAGGCATCTATTATTGCAAGTGAGGAATTAACTTATGGAAGTAATATGAGAGCTAGTAAAGATTATAGAATAGACATGGCAAGTGCACTAGTTAAAAGGATGTATAATGTTATTGAGGGAGGAAACTAATAATGATTACTAAGGGGATAAGAAAGATAGATAGTACAGCCATTGTTACAGGGAAACCTCTATATACTGAAGACCTCATCATGCATAAAGATGTTTTGACATTAAAATTACTTAGAAGTCCACATGCACATGCAAAAATAAAGAATATAGATACATCAAACGCTGAAAAAATTCCAGGTGTTGTGGGCATTTATACTTATAAAGATGTACCACAAGTTAGATATTGTGTTCCAGGTCAAACAGAGCCAGAAGCATCTCCTTATGATAGAGTTTTGCTTGAAGATACAGTTAGATTTGTTGGTGATGAAGTGGCATTAATTGCAGCAGAAGATGAAAAAACAGCACTTAAAGCGTTGAAGATGATAAAGGTAGATTATGAAATTTTAAAACCTGTGTTTAATGCAAAGGAAGCAGAAGGAAATGAGGTTGTTATACATCCAGAAGACGATATAGTAGAGCCATACCCTTTTGGATTGGATGCAAAAAATAATATAGTATCTAAAGAGTTTTTTGAATTTGGAGATGTTGAAGCAAAACTTGAAGAAAGTGACTTTGTGGTTGAAGCTTCATATAAAACTCAAAGTCAATCGCATTGTATGATGGAAACTCATAGGTCTTATTCATACAAGGATATAAATGATAGGATTGTTGTAGTTTCATCATTACAATCACCACATAATGTAAAGAGAATACTTAGAAAAGTACTTGGCATACCATCTTCAAAAATAAGGGTGATAAAGCCTAGAATAGGTGGCGGCTTTGGAGGAAAGAATATAGCGGCTACAGATATATTCACTGCATTCGTTACTATGAAAACTGGTAGACCGGCAAAATTCGTTTTTACAAGAGGTGAAACTTTTGTAGGGTCTAATAGTAGACATGAAATGTTTTTTGACGTTAGAGTGGGTGCAGATAAAGAAGGAAATTTAAAGGCAATAGAATTAAAATCATTAAATAATACGGGTGCTTATGGTGGTAATGGTGTTTCTGTTTCTTCCGAATCTGGACATAATACATTACCAATATACAATGATATTGATGCTGTTAGATTTGATGCTAGAACAGTTTATACTAATAGGTTACCAGCAGGAGCTCTTAGAGGATATGGTGCTACACAAGGAATATTTGCAATAGATAGTGCTATTGATGAATTAGCCAATAAGATTGGAATGGACCCGCTTGAATTTAGAGTTAAAAATATAATAGATAGATACACTACTGGAAAAGCAGCTGAAGAAGAAATATTAAGTTGTGAGTTAAAACAATGTATAGAAAAAGGTAAAAAATTAATAAATTGGGATGCTAAGTATCCATGTAAAGATATAGGAAATAACAAGGTAAGAGCAGTAGGTATGGCAGTTGCAAATCATGGTTCTGGTATACCACGTGTAGATATGGCAACAGTGACTATACGCATGGATGAAGATGGAACATACAAGTTGTTATCTGGTCTTGCTGATTTAGGTCAAGGAGCTGATACAATTCAAGCACAAATTGCTGCTGAAACTTTGAATACTACTGTAGATAGAATATCTGTTTATACGGGGGACTCAGATTTATGTCCATATGATACAGGAGCATTTGCTTCTTGTACCACAACAGTTACAGGAAATGCAACTATAAAGACAGCAAATAAATTAAAAGAAATATTACTTTCAGTGGCAGAATTAAAGCTAGGATTTAAAAAAGAAGATTTAGAGTTGGGAAAAGATAGAGTTTTTGTTAAAAATGATAATAGTAAATTTGTGTTATTGGAAGAATTAGGTAGGGAATCAGTAGGAGGCATAGGCTTTGCTAGTGATGATGTGCCAGTAGTCTTGGAAGCGACAGAGTCTTTTGGTATGTTAAAAAGAATAAAACCATTTATAGCAGGATTTGCAGAGATAGAATTAGATAAAAATACAGGTGAATATAAGGTAATAAATTTTGCATGTGTACCTGATTGTGGAACTGTTATAAATCCAACTTTAGCTAGAATACAAGTAGAAGGTGGAGTAATGATGGGTATAGGGTTTGCAATGTATGAAGACCCTAGATTTGATAAAGATGGAAGATTATTAACAGATAGTTTTTTACAATACAAAGTTCCTACAAAAAAAGAAGTAGGAAATATATTGGTAGATTTTGCTGACAATTTCGACCCAGGAGGCCCTTATGGTGCTAAATCATTAGGAGAGATAGTAATACATACACCAGCTCCTGCAATAGCAAATGCAATATTCAATGCTACTGGAGTTCGTATGAGAGAGCTTCCTATGACATTTGAAAAAGTTTATATGGGAATGAAAAACAATAACAAACCATTATAATATGTAATATAATATATAAAAATATGTAAATTTAAATTATTTTGTAAAATAAAGTAACTAAATAGACATTATATATGGCGTTTTGTAAAAATACCATATATAATGTCTAGTAGAGTATATTCTAAAGGAGGTGAGTTTATGCCAAGTAGAATAAAAAATATACACTATGGAACTCAAAGACAACAATTAAAAAACTTAACTAAAAAAGAATATCAAGCTCTACGAGAGATGTGCTTCTTAGCAAAAAACTTATATAATGTTGGGACATACAATGTTAGACAACACTATTTTAATCAAGGAGAACATCTTAACTATGAAGCCAACTATCATGTATGTAAAGAAAATGAAAATTATAAGCTTCTCAATAGTAATATAGCTCAACAGATATTAAAAGAAGTTGATAGTTCGTTTAGGTCTTTTTTTGGATTAATTAAATTAGCTAAAGAAGGTAAGTATGATTTTAGAGGAATAAAATCACCTAAATACCTTGATAAGGAAGGATTCTTTAGTATAATAATAGGTCAAATAAGAATTAAAGAAGATGGCATTCTAAATATACCCATGTCTCCAGCATTTAAAAAATTATATGGGAAAGTAAGTATAAAAGTTCCTCAAAATATATTAGAAAAAAAGATTAAGGAAATAAGAATAATACCTAAACATAAGGCTAGGTTCTTTGAAATTCAGTATTGTTATGAGATACCAAAATCAGAGGAAGTTTCAAATCAAAAAAATGCACTAGCTATAGATTTAGGTTTAGAAAACTTATGTACATGTGTTACAAATTTAGGTGATAGTTTTATCATAGATGGAAAAAGGCTTAAATCTGTGAATCAATGGGCAAATAAACAGAATGATAAAATAGAAGTTTTAAAATTAAAAAAGAATGTAACAGCAATTACAAGAAAGCAATTTAAAGTCTGGAATAAAAGGAATAATCAAGTTAAAGATTATGTAAATAAAACTTGTTTTTACATAATTGATTACTGTATAAAAAATAATATTGGAAACTTAATAGTAGGATATAATGCTAAGTTAGAGAAAAGTGATAATGTGGAGAGGAAAATATATAGAAATTTTATAAGAATTCCTTTTGGAGAGATAAAAGGAAAGTTAGAATATCTATGCAAAATAAAAAATATTAATTTTATTAGACAAGAAGAAAGTTATACTAGTAAATCTGACTTTTTTGCTGATGATTTTCTGCCTGATATCAATTTGGATAATGCACAAAAATATGATTTTAAGGGAGAAAGAATAACTCGAGGTCAATATAAATCCAGTGTTGGTATGATTATAAATGCAGATGTAAATGCTAGTCTTAATATATTAAAAAAATCACAAATAGTTGACTTATCCAAGTTGAAGGATAATCCTCAAATATTAAAACAACCACAAAGAATAAGAATATCTTAATTATATTTAAAAGATAAACTGATAGCGTAGGCTTACAGCTTAGCGGCGAATTGGATCCGCCTTGTTGTTTACAACAGAATCTATTTACTTTCGAGTTTATGGAATTTCAAAAATCACTTTTACTAAAAAAGTTTAATTGTAAAAAATTAAGAGATTAAAAAATTAGTTACAAGAGGTGAAAGTGTGGAATTATCAAATATAATAGGAAAGAACGAAATAATAACTGTAGTTGGAGCAGGAGGTAAAACTTCATTTATAAACTATTTTGCAGATTTTTATAGATGTAAATTAAGAGTTCTTCTTACAACAACAACTAAAATATATGTACCAGATAATTATGAAAATATAATTATGACAATAGATGGAACTGTTATTCCATCTATTTGTCATGGAGTAACAGTATGTGGAAGCTATATAAATAATGAAAATAAAATAGTAGGTATTGATTCATCTATTTTGGATGAAATTGTAGATAAATTTGATATAGTCTTAATAGAGGGAGATGGTTCAAAGAAAAAAAGACTTAAAGGTTGGAATGATAATGAACCAGTAGTATATCACAAAACTACAAAAACTGTAGGAATATTAGATATAACCTCATTTGGAATGAATATTAATGAAGAAAACATACACAGATTAGACCTATTTAAAAAAATAGTAAATTTAGATACATATAATACTAACAATGATTCTACAGTAAATCTCGAAAATTTAAAAAATATAGTATTAAATCCAAATGGTTTATTTAAAAACTATTGTGGAGAAAAAATATTATTCATCAATAAAGTTGAAGATGAAAAATATAAAAAATTAGCTATAGAATTAATAAAAAGTATTAAAGAAGATGAAAGTAAAATGGAGATATTTTATGGAAGTATAAAACAAAAGTTTTGTACAAGATATTGAAGTATTAAAATAGTTTATATGATATTATATATATAGATAATATCAATAGTGATATTATAAAATCATAGAACTATCAATACATTATAAATGCCAAGGATGATATATATGATAAATGCAGTAATAATGGCATCGGGCTTTGCCAGAAGAATGGGAACGAATAAACTTTTATTAGATTATAAAGGATGTTCTATAATAGAACATGTATTAAAAGCAGTTAGTAAAATTAATTTTCATCAAGTTGTAGTTGTAAGTCAATACAAAGAAGTTTCATTGTTGTGTAATAAATATGGTTTTAAATATGTGGATAATAAAAATGCAAATATAGGTCAGAGCGAATCCATAAAATTAGGTATTTTAAACAGTTCAAAATGTGATGGCTACATGTTTTTTGTAGGAGACCAGCCATTTATTGATAGTTTATATATAGATAAAATTATAAATACTTTTAAATTAGATAGAGATTTTGTAGTAATTCCACGATGTAAAGATGTATGTGGAAATCCAGTTATATTCCCATACAGCAAAAAAGAAGAATTATTGGCACTTAAAGAAGATGAAAAAGGTAAAACCGTTTTAAAAAATGCATCAAAAATAAAGTATGTAGAAGTTCCTAGAGAAATATTATTAGATATTGATACAAAAACGGACTATGAAAGAATTGGGGGTAAATTATGAAGTTAATAAAAACTATAGATGCTATTGGACAAGTTTTATGTCATGACATAACTCAAATAATACCTGGAGAATTTAAAGGAAGAAAGTTTAAAAAAGGTCATGTAGTAAAAGAAGAAGACATTCCAGTTTTATTATCTCTTGGTAAAGATAATTTGTATGTATGGGAAAAATCAGAAGGCATGATTCATGAAAATGAAGGTGCACTATTTTTAAAAGAATTAACTGCTGGAGAAAATTTAAATTTTAGTGAAATAAAAGAAGGAAAGATAGATTTTATAGCTGCCTGTGATGGGCTTTTAAAGATAGATGTTGATGCACTTTTTGATTTGAATTGTGTCGGTGAAATAATGATGGCTACTCTTCATAATAATTTTATAGTAAATAAAGGTCTGAAAGTAGCTGGAACAAGAGTTATACCTCTAGTCATAGATGAGAAAAAATTAGAAGAGGCAAGAAAAGTAGTTGGAAATAGAAAAATAGTAAATGTAGTGCCCTTTAAACCTAAGAAAGTAGGGATTATTACTACTGGAAATGAAGTATTCTATAGCCGAATTGTTGACAAATTTGGACCAGTGATAGAAGAAAAAGTAAAGGGCTTTGGATGTGAGGTTATAGGACAAACTATATGTCCAGATGATAAAGAAATTATAAAAAATGCAATAAAAGAATTTATAAGTCAGGGGGCAGAACTTATCTGCTGTACTGGTGGTATGAGTGTAGACCCAGATGATGTCACACCAACAGCAATAAAAGAAACTGGAGCTGATTTGGTAACATATGGGTCACCAATATTGCCAGGAGCAATGTTTTTACTTGCTTACTATGGAGAAGTTCCAATTATGGGTATACCAGGGTGCGCAATGTATCATAAAACTACAGTATTTGACATAGTTCTATCTAGAGTCTTGATTGATGAAAAACTTGATAAGTATGATATAGCTAGATATGGTCATGGAGGACTTTGTATGAACTGTGATGTATGTACTTACCCTGCATGTAATTTTGCTAAAATATAAAGATATTAGAAAAGAGTATTTACAAATTAAGTACTCTTTTTAAATATGAAACAAAACAAACTAAAATACTTTATAAAAACTATAATTGGTTTATAAGCTATAATAAAGTAATTACAGTATGTAAAAGAATGAATAAAGTTGCAATTTAATTTCTTTATAAGTATAATATAATAGATTGTTAATTTTTATAAATTTACAACTTGTAGTATACCTTAAATAAATATTTCACTAACTTAGTATAAAAAATATACTGTTTAAGTGATAATAGATAATAAAAGTGTTATCAAAATTTTATGATAAAATAAATTATGAGCAAAAAGAAAGGAAAATATATTAATGTTACAAGTTACAGGTGTTGGACTTAGATTTGGTGATAAGGAATTATTTAAAGATGTTAACTTAAAATTCACTAAAGGGAATTGTTACGGAATAATAGGAGCCAATGGTGCGGGAAAATCTACTTTTTTAAAAATATTATCAGGAGAGATAGAGCCAAATACAGGTAGTATATCTATAACTGATAAAGAAAGAATGTCAGTTTTAAAACAGGACCACTTCGAATATGAAGAAGAAACTGTGTTAAATGTTGTCATAAGAGGGCATGAGAGACTTTGGAACATAATGAAAGAAAAAGATGCCTTATATATGAAGGAAGATTTCAATGAAGAAGATGGAATCAAAGCTGCTGAACTTGAGGGAGAGTTTGCGGAACTTGATGGATGGGATGCAGAAACTAATGCTGAGAAAATACTTATGGGTCTTGGTATAACTAAAGATATGCATTACAAGCAAATGAAAGAATTAGTTGGTGGGGAAAAGGTTAAGGTATTGTTAGCACAATCACTTTTTGGTAAGCCTGAAATACTATTAATGGACGAGCCTACTAACCACTTAGATTTTAAATCAATAAACTGGTTAAATAATTTTATTATGGATTTAGAAGAGTCTATAGTTATAATAGTATCGCATGATAGACATTTCTTAAATCAAATATGTACTAATATAGTTGATGTAGATTTTGGTAAAATACAAATGTATGTTGGAAACTATGACTTCTGGTATGAATCAAGTCAATTAGCTTTACAACTTGCTAAGGACCAAAATAAAAAGACTGAAGAAAAGATAGCTCAATTAAAGGAATTCATAGCTAGATTTAGCTCTAATGCTTCAAAGGCTAAGCAAGCTACATCAAGAAAGAAACAATTGGATAAATTAGAAGTTGAAGATATACAACCATCAAGAAGAAGATATCCATATGTAGGGTTTACACCTGCTAGAGAAATTGGTAATGAAGTTTTAGAAGTACACAATTTGACTAAAACTATAGATGGAGTAAAAGTTCTTGATGATGTATCATTTAGATTGGATAGAGATGACAAAGTAGTATTTATGGGTGATGAAATAGCTACTACTGCTCTTTTAAATATAGTTATGGGAGAACTTGAACCAGATAGTGGAGAGTATAAGTGGGGAGTAACTACTTCTCAAGATTATCTTCCAAAGAATCATAATAAGTTTTTTGATGGAGTAGAATATTCTTTAGTTGACTGGCTTAGACAATTCTCTGAAGAAAAAAGTGAGAGCTTTATAAGAGGATTTTTAGGTAGAATGTTATTCTCTGGAGAAGAAGCTTTAAAAGAAGCTCAAGTTATATCTGGAGGAGAAAAAGTTAGATGTATGCTTAGTAAGCTAATGCTTTCAAATGCAAACGTACTTGTTCTAGATGACCCTACTAACCACTTAGACCTAGAAAGTATAACTTCTGTTAACAAAGGACTTGAGAAGTTCCCTGGAGTGCTTTTATTTACTTCTCATGACCATGAGTTTATATCTACTATAGCAAATAGAATTATAGAGATAACTCCAAACGGAATAATGGATAGAAAGATGGACTTTGATGAGTATTTAGAAAGTAAAGAAATACAAGAACAATTAGCTAAAATGTATGGAAAAAGTAAATAAATTATTAATGTAAATATTATCATTTTACAAATTTAATTGTTAGTATAAAACCTTTTAATATTTGAGAACATGCTATGTACAAGTGTGTAAGTTTTTAATCAAATATTAGGAGGTTTTTTATGTTATTAAAATATATGAAACAATAAAAGTATAATGTCAGAAAGAGAAGTATGAACTCAATTAAATATATCTAAATGGATTATAAATTGTGTTTGTTATTAGAATAATGTATTTCTTTGTATCTTAAGAGTTTAAATATACTATAGTAGATGCTATAATAAAAATAAAAAATGTTTTAGGGGGGATATATTATGTTTAAGAAAAAATTAGTAACTATAGTAATGAGTTTAGCCATGATTAGTGTAGGTAATTTTTCATATGCTCACTCAGGAGGACATAGTTCATCAGGAAATCATCATAACAAAAATAAAGCTGAATTAAGACATTATTATTGCGGAGGACATTCAGCACACCTACATAATAATGGAGCATGTCCTTATGCCAGTATAGAAGGAAATTATGAAGCAACAACATCTTCAGTACATAATGGAAAAAATCATAAAAATTATGTTGCAGAAAAAGGGTATAATAAAGGTTATAAAGATGGGTGCAAGGGAAATTATAATTTAGGTCTTACAGGATTCAAACCTGATAATACATATGAAAAAGAGATTTTAAAAAATGCTTATGAAAAAGGATATTTAACTGGACATAATGAATACAAAGCGAAAAAGGTAGATGATGTAATGAAGAAGATGCTAGATATTCCAATGTTAACTAGCATATAATAAAATAGTATTTTAAAAGACATCTTTTATAAGAAAGTATATTTTTTGTTACAAAAATATAAACTTTTATAGAAAAAGTATTATTGATAATTTTAATAAAGTGAAACAAAAAAATTATTTAGATGTTGTCAATTAGAGATAGATACATTTAATATTATAAAAATGAAGACAATAAAACTTGTATTAGTTCATCAATTGATATTTTAATGAATCTATCTCAATAGACTAAGCTAATTTAATCTTAATTAGCATTAAATAAACTTTCAGAAATTTTATCAGAAGCTTCTTTATCCATTTCTTTAAGGACGTGAGAATAAACACTTAAGGTAGTATTTATGTTTGAATGTCCAACTCTTTCAGATATAACTTTTATAGGTACCTTAGAATTTATAAGTAAAGTAACATGTGAATGTCTTAAATCATGGAATCTAATATGAGGTAAATCATTTTTTTCTAAAAATCTTTTAAATCTTTTACTCATAACATCTTCAGCAATAGGTTCACACTTCTTATTAAAAAATAACAAATTACTATTATTTCTAGTAGAAGATTTTAATAAATTTTTATTTTGCTTTATTTTATGCTCTCTTAACAAAGATATTAATTCTTTTGGAGCTGATATTTTTCTAACAGAGTTTTCTGTCTTTGGTTCTTTAAGAATTACAGAACCATTAATTCGAGATGTTATCTTGTTTACTGTTATTGTATTTTCTTCAAAATCAATATTGTCCCAAGTCAGACCTAAAACCTCTGAAATTCTCAGACCCAATCCAATTGCCAAATTAATAGGTAACTCCATATCTGTATCTTTTGCTAAATCTAATAATTTTATCATTTGCTCTCTATCATAAATTTCACTTTTAAATTTTTTATATCTTGGAGTCTCTATATTATCCATAATATTTTCTTTTATCAATTTGAGTCTATAAGCTCTCCTTATTGCAAGTTTCAATATATTTATATGAATCTTAATTGATTGAGGATTTAATTTATAAGATAGATTATCTATGTAATTTTGTATGTGAATAGGATGTAAGTCTTGTATTTTATATTTACCAATAGATGGATTAATGTAATTTTTACAAATACCAACGTAATTATTGTATGTAGCTAATGAAATATTTTCGTTGTATTTATTTAGAAAATCTAACATAAATTCTGAAACGGTAATCTCATTTGGAACTAAGAAACCATCTTTATATAAGCTTTCCTTTACCTCATTTAGTCTTTTACTTGCTTCTCTTTTTTTATCAAAGGTACCCATATTTTTTTGCTTCCTTTTGCCAGTATCTTCATCTGCAAATTCAAGATAAACAATATAGTTCTTATTTCTTTTTCTAATAAATGCATTCATATATAACCCACCAATCAAAATTTTATACATTTATTATAACATATATATACTCAAAAATAGTTTCTGAAATAAAGTTACATTTATTATAAAATATCATGTATATTTATTATAAAATGTATATATTATGTCAAATATTAGAATTTTAATTTAATAATCTGTTATACTTATAGAGAAAAGATATTTAATTTTTATATTAATAGATTATATGTTTGATTTATACTGAAAATATAAATTTTTTATATTAATAAAATTGGATTGAATATTTTAAATAAAACCTTTGACTCTAAAAGTCTATTAATATAGTATTTAATTATATATAAGTTTGAGAGGAGTGTAAAATCATATGACTATTACTAAGATACCACCAGCAGAATTAAAAGTCATGAAATTTATTTGGAGTTCAGATTTTACAGTAACATCAAAAGATGTCATTGAAGCTATGGAAAAACTATATGATTGGAAACAAACTACAACATTAACACTTTTATCAAGATTAGTAAATAAGAAATTCTTAAGTGCAAGAAAAATTGATAGACATACACACTATACAGTTCTTATTGGTGAAGAAGAGTATTTGCATTTTGAAACAAAAACTTTTCTAGATAATATGCATGGTAGTTCTATTGAGAGCTTTATGAAATCATTGTTCAAAAAGGGGGTAAATGAGGATGAATTAAATTCTGTTGAAGAATGGGTTAAAAATATTAAAAAAGATGAATAATTTAATGTAGTCAATTATAATAATTTTGGGTATATATTTTTATTAAAAATAAGATTACATAATTTTAAGTAAATTACATATTTTATATATTTGAATATATAAAAATAAATGGGTTGATAATGTCATGACAGAATTTATATGTTTTGTCTGCTTTTGATATGAATTTAATTGTCATAAAATAAATAGTTTTTATAATAATCAGTTAAATGAATATAATGTAAAGTGTTATGTGAAAAGTATAATTTTTTAGAAGTATTTTTATTTTGTTATTACAATGTTAATTTGATAAGTTTGGTGTGAAATCAAACCTATTAGAACTTAATTTTATACTAGACTTATAGTTAATATTAGCATAACTTGATACTAAGTATTAATTTATAAGTCAGAAGTTTTGTTCATTAATTGTGTAAATTAATTGTTTTAGATATATAAAAGGTATAATTTTATTTTTATTTTAATTACTTGTAGAGCTTAAAGTATATATTGGGTTATATTAAATATATTTATATTTATAAATTTGAGATAAATATTTAGATACATATTAGAAATTGTTAAAATAAAAAGTTCCTAGTTTTAGGAACTTTTTTATTTATTTAATATAAAGTGTGCGTTTTTGCTTCAGCAATAGCTCTTGCTGTACTCTTTTGTTTTTCAGTATTTTCTTTTTTATAAAAGTTAATCACTTCTTCTAAATCTTTATTTTCAATGTTATCTTTCTTATTTTCAAGAATATAGTTTACAATTGATTCATTTATCAAATCTGTCAAAATCTTATTTTCATCATTAGTTATCTTAGATATTTCTTGTACTAGAATTTCATTAACTTCTACTGTAATTTGTTTTGTATTTTTTATCATATTATTCACCTCTTAAAAAAATTATATCATCTCAAAAAAATAAAATCAATATGTTTTAAAATTATAGAATTTTAATTCTTAAATTCTAAAAAATAGAATCATTAAATAAAACTGATTTTAGGTATTAAAAGATTAATAAAATATATTTAGGCATAACAGCTCTATTCTATATAAACCTAAGATGGAGGATTTATAAGGAGTTAAGGTGAATTAAATATAAGACAACTTCTTAAAGCAAATGGGTGTGGTATTTAAATCTAAATGTAGACATATAATATTAAATATGCTAATATATCAAAATAATAAGGGGGGAATTTATGAAGCTTAAAGAAGCATTGATTACATGTGTTGTATGTAGTGTATGTTTAAGTCCATTATTGGTAAATGGAGAAACGAAAATAGATGCAGATCATTGTAAAGAATCTATAGTAAATATTGATACTATAGTAAAGTCTGGTAAAAGCTTTAATTCCAAATATAATCAAGGTATGAAAGACTATAAAAATAGTGATGAGTATAAGTTAAAAGTACAAAAAGAGAAGCTACAGAATCAGTTAGGAATTAAAATAAAAAAGTTAGTACCCATAACTTTTGAAGTAAGTTATTATACAAGTCTTAACCAAGAAAATGGATATGGAGCTATAACAGCTACAGGAGATGATTTAGAAGATGGTTTTGTGGCAAATAATCACTTGAGTTTTGGAACTAAGATTATTGTAGATGGGAAATTAAAAACTGTTATGGATAGGGGGTCTAGTAAGTATTTTAGTAATTCTAATGCAATAGATGTATTTGTGCCCAAATGGAGTAATGAAAGTGAATCAGAGTACTATGATAGAGTTAATAATATGGGAAGACATTACAAAAAAGGCTACATTATTGTTGAAGAATGATGCTTCTTAAAGTAATATGTGTTGATTGTATCGCTTAATAAATATATAATGAATATAAAACTATTAATACAATGAAATATATTACTGGGAGGACAATATGGAAGAATCTTTTATAAATGGAAAAGCAAACTTATTAGTAGAAAATTATAAGGCATTAAATGAGGTTAAAGGTTCTTGGCAAATGGGGTTAATCCAACATAGTTGTGCACTTGCATTTACCCTTAAGAATAAAAGAATAAGCCCTAGATTAGTAGAAGAGAGAATAGAGCTTATTAAAAAGAATACTGGATTATTCTCTAATTTTAGAGGATATAATATATTTTATATGGCAACACTACTTTCGTTTGAATCAAATCCAGAAAGTAGTTTTAAGATGATTTTGGAAATATATAAGGAACTTAAAAATGAAAAGTTTTGGGGCGATACATATTTACCACTTACAGCATCAATAGTCTACGAGAATAGAGAAAAAATGGATTATGTTACATGTATATCAAAGATGAAAACAATATATGAATATATGAGAAAAAAACATCCATTTTTAACGTCTAGTGATGACTATTGTAATATAGCACTTATTGCAATTCATTCAAAAAATTTAGAAGAAGATTTAGAGTATATAGAACAATGTTACGAATTTCTAAATAAAAATGGTTTTTATAAAGGAAATGATTTACAAGCATTATCTCAAATTCTTTTATTTAGTGATGATAGAAGTATGGTTAAATGTAAAAAAACTATTGAACTTAAAAAAGCATTTAAAGAAAATGATTGTAAAATGAATTATTATGGATATCCAATAATAGGAGCAATTTCATTATTAGATTATAGAGAAGATGAAATAATAGAAAAGATAAAAAATGTATCAAATAAACTTAAAGAAGAAAAAGGTTTTGGAAATTGGTCTTTAGGAAAAAGTAATAGAGTGATGATTAGTTCTGCTATTGTAGCTTCTATTTATGCAGATTCTATACAAACTGAGAACAACATAGACTCTATAACTAATAATATATTTTTAAATATTGTTGTTGCTATACAAATTGCATGTGTAATGGCAGCAACAAGTGCAGCTATAGCATCTTCTTCATCAAATTAATAAAATATTATTGGAGTTGAAGATTGTAAATTTAATAATACAATTTATATGTTTAAAAAAGAATATAATATTACTTTTAAACTAATTGTGATATTTGATGATATGAAACATATAATT
>NZ_JAGWCW010000039.1:0-30863 GCF_020657835.1 Clostridioides sp. ZZV14-6387 | reverse complement strand
CCTAGGCTCTTTTGAACTTGGGATTTATTTTTTTATGCAAAAAAGGGCGTAGCACTATTTTCTAGTGCGACAGCCCCTTCTTTTTTTATGCTTAAATTTATAATTAAGATTTTAAGATTTAGCTATATAAATTATCGAAGAAGGTTTTCTAAGTATCTTAAAAACGATTTTAAAAGGTTGTTTTTAAAAAAAATTTATGTATTTTCTATTTATATAAAATAAAATGCAATGATTTAGAAGAAAAGAAAAAATAATCTTATTTTTTACTTATTTTTGTTATATTTCTATGGGCTTAAATCTATAATACAACATTCCAGATATTATGGAAAATAAAAACGAAAGGAGTCGCCCATATGAAAATATTTATTTTAAAAATACTAAAATGGTTTAAAGGTAGAAAAACTAGAAAAGAAAGCAGTATATCTGTAAATTTACATATAAAATCTAAGCTTATAAATCTAATTGTAAAATACAAAAATAAAAAGAAAAAATAATAGAAAAGAAAAAGGGTAACTTAAAAAGTTCAAAATATAGTTGTATAAAAAGTATTTAACCACATGGTATGGAACATCCTGTAAGTGGTCTTAGAGATGTAATGCATGGAAAAGGACTTGCAGCTTTGACTCCAAGCATTGTAGAAAGTTCATGGGATAGTGACATCGAAAGATTTGGAAATATATCAAAAATATTAGGAGGAACTTGTGCAGAAGATTGTTCAGATGCAATTAGAAATTTCCTTAAAAAAATAGATTTAGATATAAAACTAACTGATTTAGGTGTTGAAAAATCAGATATAGATTGGTTAACTGATAATTGCATGAAGATATCGGCTGCAAATATTAGGAGACATCCAAAAACTTTTAATAAAGAACAAATAAAAGAAATATACTACAAGTCTCTTTAACTTAATATTATACATTTAATTTTAGATAAATACATTTATTATCAGTAAGAAACTCATAAATAGTAGTGTACATATAGGAAATTAATCTTAAATTTTTATTTTACTTTCTAATAAATAAAGGTGCTTAAAAAAGGGAAGATTAACTAAGTAATATTTTATAAAAATCTTCAATTTAAAAACTTTGAGTAGAGGTGAAATAAATGTTTAATCCCAAAAGAATAATATTTGAAAAAGGAACTTTAGATACTGATGTTGGAAAAAACATATATGATAAATTTAAAGATAAAAAAGATGTAGAGATAATTAATATATCATCAAATAGAGTCAAGGAACATATTCCAGGTGAAAATCTATACGAGCAATATAGGAGTGGAAAACAGACCATGGTAGTTGGGATTAGAAAAAGCATGAAGTTTCAAACATGTAAACCTTCTGCTAATTATCAACTACCACTTGTCAGTGGATGTATGGGAAGATGTGAATATTGTTATTTAAACACACAACTAGGTGATAAACCCTTTATAAGGGTATTTGTAAATATAGATGAGATACTTGAACAAACAAAGAAGTATATTGAAGATAGAAAGCCACAAGTTACTATATTTGAAGGTGCAGCTACATCAGACCCAGTTCCAGTAGAGCCGTATACCAATTCATTGAAAAAAACAATAGAGTTTTTTGGAAGAGAAGAAAAAGGAAGATTTAGATTTGTTACTAAATACAGTGATGTAGATAGTTTATTGGATGCTAAACATAATAATCATACAGAAATACGATTCAGTATAAATACTCCTAGGATTATAGAAGGACATGAACATTATACAGCATCTGCTAATAAAAGAATAGAATCAGCTGTAAAACTTGCTAAAGCTGGCTATCAGATTGGTTTTATAATAGCTCCTGTATTTCTATATGAAGGTTGGAAAGAAGAATATAGAAGCCTTATTAGAAACATAAAAGAAGCACTACCAAAGGATTTTGATGGAAAAATTATATTTGAAGTTATATCTCATAGATATACTACTAAAGCTAAAAATAGAATATTAGAAATTTATCCAGACACATTGTTGCCAATGGAAAATGAAGATAGAAAGTTTAAATATGGTCAATTTGGATATGGAAAGTATGTATATGATAAAGAACAAATAGACGATATGAAAGAGTTTTTTCATAAGGAAATAAATGAAGTATTTGAAAATAGTTTAATAAAATATATAATATAGCAAATCTTTAAATTAGATTTGCTATATTTTATGTTTATATGTATTTTACATTTACTTAAAAAGTGATAAAACTCAGTATCATCATACAAAAAATTAAAAAAGGCACTGTATATCAAGAACATTTTTTTTAGTTTTGATAATATAAAGGTATAAGATTAATAACAATATTAGGAGGTACTTATAACTTGCATGCATGGGAATCTATTCAAATCACATTAGACTTAATAGAAGAAAGGTTATCAGAAGGAATCTCAATTAATGAACTGGCAAATGAAGCAAACCTATCACCATTTTACTATCAAAGACTGTTTAAAAGATTAGTCAATAAAACAGTGATGGAGTATATAAAACTTCGACGTCTTGCAAAAGCTTCTGAACATTTAGCAGAATATAAGAATCGTATACTTGATGTAGCTTTAAATTTTGGATTTGAAAGTCATGAGACATTTACACGTGCTTTTAAAAAAGCATATGGATTAACGCCAGAGGAATATAGAGCAAATCCAGTAAAACTTAATCAATTTGTTAAGCCAGAATTAATTTTAAATTATATTATGGTTGATGAAGGTGTACCACTTATTGCAGATGATATAGTAATTGAAGTAACTCGCAGAAGATTGAGGAATCCAAGGTCTTTTATTGGAATAGAAGGAGAAATACCTATTTGCCAGTTGATGGGTGGTGAGACAACTGGTATTGCGTTAGCAAAGGAATTATGGATGAAACTTGGAAGTCAAAAACACAATATACCAAATAAAATCCCAGGTGGAAATGAATTTGCTGCTCTTTATATGGGAAGTGCAAAAAAAGGGAATTGTATGTATATGGCAGGTATAGAAGTGGAGCCAGGTACATTGGTAGAAGGATATAGTACCTTTGAGTTACCTGCTAAAGAATATTTAGTATGTGGATTTGAAGCAGAAAATTTTAATGAGTTGGTCGATTCAGCTGTTTTTAAAGCAGATAAGTTTATGGAACGATGGATGAAGAATCATAATTTAATGGCCACTGATTTTGCGATTGAGATGTATTATCCTTCTACACCTGAAGTGGCATATATGGAGCACTGGACTGTTCCAGTACCTATTGAATAATAGAAGGGGGCATGAATATGGATTGGCAAGATATGTTTTTTCAAGATAACAAACCAACACCTGAACAAATCAAAGAGTTTATCAATAATCCATTATGGGACAATCTAAATAATGCTTTGATTTCAACTTATAATGTAGAGCCTAAGCTTGAATACAGTAAATGTTCAATGCAAAGAGGTTGGAATGTAAAATACAAAAAAAGAGGTAAATCATTGTGTACTTTATATCCACAAGAAGGTTCCTTTAAAGCTTTGGTTATTGTAAATGAGAGTAATAGAGTGGAAGTTGACTTATTTATTAATACTTGTTGTGATTATATCAAACAAATATACAGTGAGATAGATTTTTTTAATAGTAGTAAGTGGTTAATGATTCAAATAGATAATATATCTGTATTGAATGATACACTTGAACTGATTAAATTTAGAGCTTAATACATAAAACAGGATGACTTATATGAGCATCCTGTTTTTATATTAATTTTAGTAACTTATATGAATTAAATTAGTTTTTGTATCTTAATTTTTCATAATATTATATAACTTGAATTTACTAAGTATTATTTAAACTGATTTGATATAGAACTTAAATATATATTTTTTCCTTTATCAGTAAGGAACATAAAAATAATGCTCCATAAACAGTTTAGAGTACTTTCTATACTATCATGTTCATCAAGTTCTTTAGTACCAACGGGTTTATATATAAGTATTGTCAAAATACATTCAATAATGTTTTCTATTTGGTTAGGCATAGTACATTCCTGAACTAAATTAGAGTTTTGTAGATTGATGAAGCTTTCTTTTAACAACTGCTTAAGTTCTTTTATAAAATCAAGCTGAAATCTATATATTTTAGGGCTTATTTGAGATAATTGGTCATAATGTTTAAAATAGTATGCATTCTCATTTTGAATGTTTAGTGAATTTAAAAATAAATTATTTAAATCCTGTAAGGATTTAGGCATGTCTATTTTTTTATAGTTTTTATGTTTGTATTCAACTACCTCTTCAATCAAATCTTCCTTTTTTTTAAAATAATAAGTTAAGTTACCTACACTCATTCCCAAAGCATCAGCAACGTTTCTCATAGATACATTGTTATAGCCATATTCATTAAATAAGTCACGAGCTTTAATTAAGATATCCACTTTTGTTTGTTTTGCCATATTGAATCCTCCAATAAAAATTTATAATAACATTTATTTGACATTTTAGTACATTCGTACTACAATGTCAAGTAAAGTACGAGTGTACTAAAATAATATTTGTGTTATATTAGGAGGTCTTACAATGAGATACAAAAATGATAATTTAGAACTTTATAAAATTGGACTAGGTTGCGGAGGTATGGTAAATCTTGACAATAAAGCTGAGAATATAGCCACAATACATGAAGCTTTAGATAGTGGTATCAATGTGTTAAACACAGCTGACTTTTATGGAGCAGGTCAAAGTGAGATGATAATAGGTGAGGCTCTTAAAGGTAGAAAAAGAGAAGATGCCTTTGTATCTGTAAAAACAGGGGCTCTTGTTGCACCTAATGGTCAAATGTATGGTCTTGATGTCAATCCTTTTAATATAAAAAGTCACGTTGCACAGACTCTTAAGAGATTAAATTTAGATTATATAGACCTTTATCAACCTGCAAGAATAGATTTGGCTATACCAGTAGAAGAGACTATTGGAGCTATTTCTGACTTAGTAAAAGAAGGATACATAAAACATATAGGTATTACTCAAGTTGGTGAAGATGTTTTAAGAAGAGCTAATAAGGTTCACCATATAAGCTTTATAGAAGCTGAATATTCTTTATTTAATAGAGATATAGAAGAAAATATATTACCAACTGCTAGAGACTTAGGAGTAGGGGTTGTCGCTTTTGGGGCTCTTGCTCATGGTCTTTTAAGTGGAGTATGCTCAAAATCTAATGCTCAAAGATATAAGTGGATACCTTTATTCTCTGATGAGAATATAGAGAGAAACCTTGAACTTGTAGAGAACTTAAGAGAAATAGCAAATGAAAAAGAAGCTACTATTCCACAAATAGCTCTTGCATGGGTTTTATCAAAAGGCGATGATATTATAACCTTGGTTGGAGCATCAAGAAGAGTTACATTATTAGATTCTCTAAAAGCTAAAGATATTAAATTGAGCGATGAAGATATAAGAAGGATTGAAAATGCTATAAACAAGAATAAAATTTTAGGTGCAAGTTTTCCAAATATGAGATTTAAGAATGGCAAGGTAGTTAAGTAGGGCAGTATTCATATTTAAGTTTTAAGCCACTCTGTATAATGTGAACTGTCTCCTAAGAGGGGTATAGTTCATAAAAGAGTGGCTTTTTGTAATCAATTAAATAAACTTAATATATCTCAATTTATTTTATTTTTCGACATTCCTTACAATTAAGCCCACATATGCTTTTTTCTTGCATATTTATAGCTCCCCAATTAGCAAATTGTTGTAAAATAGGCACAATACTTTTGCCTTTACTTGTCAATGTATATTCAACTTTTGGAGGAATTTCATTATATTGTTTACGATTAATAATGCCATCAGACTCTAAGTCTTTTAATGATTGAGCTAGCATAGTGTTTGTAATTCCATCTAGTTTTCTTTTTATGCTACTATATCTAATCGGATTATCAACTGCCAACATACATATAATAGGTAATTTCCATTTACCACCAACAATATCTAGTGCATAACGTATTGGACAGGTTAATTCTTCAATCTTTGTAGTCGTATTTTTTTCATTATCTAAAATCATTATAATTACTCCTTATCTATAGTAGTATCTTTTTTATACTTTATCAGAAAAAACTGCATACTTGTTTTTTTTGTATTTTATATTAAAATTATATCAAAGGATAATCCTTAATACAAGTATTTAAAAGGGGTGTAAAAATTATGAAAGTATTAGAATTTTTGAACAAAGCAGGAGTTTATTATTTAGCAACAGTTGATGAGAACAATCAAGCGCATGTGCGTCCTCTAGGATTTGTTATGGAATATGATGGGAAACTTACATTTTGCACATCTAATCAAAAAGATATGTTTAAGCAACTTATTTTTAATCCAAAGCTTGAGATTTGTTGTATAGACCAAAAACTTAATACTCTACGTATTTTGGGTGAAGCAGTATTTGTTACATCAAAAGAAACACAAGCTAAGGCACTTGAAATAATGCCAAGTCTAGGTCAGATGTATTCTGTAGGAGATGGTAAGTTTGAAATATTCTCTATTGATAAGGCAAAAGTTAGTTGCTGTTCAATGAGTGGTAAAAAGATTGATGTAGAGCTTTAATTATAATGGAATTGATATCCATAGTGAAAATAAAGAAAACGTTATTACTAAAATAATGACAAATTTAACTTAGATGCAATAAAAAAATTTAAGTAATGAATTTGTAAAAATATTTAGTTATTAGATTTGTATTTCAACAATGACATATTGTGTTGAATAATTACATAATAAAAATAAGAACAATTAAAATTTATTTTCTGATGGAGTAAACTTCCTTTAAAAAATAGTTTAACTATTAGCGATTTTTCTTAAATATGAATAAAATATGATAATTATAAAAAATTGCTACTTATTATTTGTATATTTTTCTATATAAATAATAAGTAGCATGATGTTATAAATTAATAGTGATAGAATATAAACTAATAGATAAGATATAATTTTAAAAGGAGTGATATGAAGTGAGTAAATATAGTTCTTTATGGGAATATGTCAAGAAATCTGGTAATCAATCATTTAAATTAAATTTTGAAGAAATAAAAGATATTGCAGGGATAGAGATAGACCATTCGTTTTTGAAATATAAAAAAGAATTAAATGAATATGGATATCAAGTAGGAAAAATCTCTTTAAAAGAGAAGACTGTTATTTTTAATAAAATTGATTAATATATTAATAATTACATATAATAAAATAATTTGTATTGACTAACATTAAAATTAAAAATAAAGTAAATCTTATATAAGACTTACTTTATTTTTAGTTGATTCTTTTTTTAGTTTTATACTATAAGGTATATATAAAACTGCACCTATTAAAAATGTTATAATTTCTGTTACTGTCATAGACCATATTAGCCCATCAAGTCCATAAAAATAGTTAAGCAATATTACTATAGGTATATACAATCCACCTTGGCTTATAGACATTATACCTGTTTCAACGCCTTTTCCTGATGCTTGATATATTGTCATAAATAAGGATGTAACTCCATTGAATAAGGCAGATACTAGCATAGCTACCAATACATAAGTTCCTATTTCAATAACTGATGTATCAACTGAGAATGTTTGTATTACTTGAGTTCTAAATATATAAACAACTCCTGAAAATACAACTGCGATTACAAATATGAATAAAGCAGAATACTTTATACTTTCTTTTAAACGAGGTATGTTCTTATTAGAGAAATTATATGCTATAAGTGGCATTACACCTAAAACAATACCCATAACAAAGAATTCTGGAATTTGAGCAATTCTAAGTGCTATACCAAAACTAGCAACTATGTTATTTCCATATTGCATAGAGTAATTATTGGATAATAGTGTAGTCACAATTAAGAAAGAGCATTGGATTAATTGGGATACACCAACTTTATATATTTCAACTTGGCTATTTATGCTGATTTTTATGTAATGTAAAAATCCTCTAAGGTTCTCGCTTTTAACATTTAAATACCAAACATAATAAGCACTAGAAGCAATATTAGAAAGCATCATTGATAATGCAGCACCATATACGTGCATATTAAGAACCAGTATAAATAAAACATCTAATATGATACTAATTATTACACTTACAAACATACCATACATAGATTCTTTTGATGCACCTTCAGACCTTACAATTTGCTCAAGAGAGAAGTTCAATACAATAGAGAATCCACCAACAAATAGTGTAATCGCATATTGTTTTGTATATTCAAATGTAGCCATATCAGAACCTAATAATTTAACAATAGGATTCATTAGTAAGTAACCAATTAGACCTATCAATAGACCCGTTATAATACTTGCATAAAAAGTATATCCAGCAATTTTCTTGGCTTCATCACTATTATTTTGTGCAATTAGCCTAGTTATGAATGTACTGCCACCAACACCAAACATATTTCCAAAAGCCATTAGAATTGTAAATATAGGGAGTCCCAATGTTATTGCACTAAGCATAGCTGTGTCATGAACTAATCCTATAAAGTAGGCATTAATTACATTATAAATAGTTCCAGCTGACATTCCTATCATCATAGGAATAGATAAATAAAGAATAGTTTTTTTTATTGGTTCTTCTTTTAAATATTTAATATTTGATTTTTCATTTTCCATGTTATCCTCCTAAATAATATAAATTATAATGATAAGGCACCTTATGAAATATATTATACAGGTACCTTAACAATTTTGCAACATATTTCTTAAGGTACCTGTATAATTGCGCTATATTTGGGTAATATATAGACTTAAAATTGAGTTTTTTTTTAAACAGAAGAGGCTCTAATAAATATGGAATATAAGGTATTAAGGAGATGGATGAGACTTTAAAATAAATAAAAGAGTAAAGTGATAAGATAATAAATATCTAATCATTTACTCTTTTATTTATTTATATAAATCTTTTTATTTTAAATTTTGGAAGTTGATAATATATATAATGACTACAGTTTCTTTTATATTTTATGGCTACAATAGATTTTATTCAAAGTAAAATAAATCCTCAAATTTTTTATCTAGAGCTATACATAAAATAAGTGCTAATTTTGCTGTTGGGTTAAACTGACCTGTTTCTATTGAACTAATAGTGTTTCTTGACACACCAACCATTTCAGCTAGTTGACTTTGAGATAATTTTTTCTCTGTTCTTACTATTTTTAAGTGATTTTTTAATATTAATTCTTCATTCATATGCTTACCTCAATGATGATAAAACAAAATTAGTCAATGAGAATATAGTTGTAATTAAGAAACCAATAGCCAAAATCAAATTCTTTTTTTCATGTGTGAATTGGTATTTTGCTATATTTTCAGCAAGACCAAATGTCCAAAATAAAGCAGATACTGCATCACTCTTTTGTCCAATAAAGGTGTTAAATATTACAATGAAAGCGAAGACACATGTGAAAATTGAATATCCTATTTTTCTACCTTTATTTTCAATGTACTCTAATCCTTCATCTTTATTGGATTGACGACTCTTACTTAAGATTTCTTCTTTATTCATATGAGACACCTCCTAATTAGATGCCAAGTTTACTTGGTATTTTAATTATATCATGCCAAGTTTACTTGTCAAGAACTTTGACAATAAAACTTGGCATAAATATGATATTAATCAATAAAAAAAGACAAACTTAATTAAATTAAGAATGTCTTTTTTTATTGAAACACTATAATAATATTCTATTAATCCAACAACTAAACTTCAACTTAGAATCTAATAATCTAACATATATTCTTTATTATCTTAGCAGGTACACCTGCAACAACAGTATTTGGAGGTACATCTTTTGTGACTACTGCTCCTGCTGAAACAACAGCATTTTCACCTATTGTAATACCTGGCATAATCATTGCTCCTGCTCCTAACCAAGCATTCTTCTTTATAACTATAGGTGTAGACACAGTGGAATGCCTTTTAGATGGTTCTAAAGGATGATTTATTGTTATAAGATTTACTTTAGGTCCAATAAGTACATCATCTTCAATCGTAATGCCACCTCTATCCATAAATGTACAGGCATGATTAATAAATACATCCTTTCCAACTCTTATATTTTTTCCAAAGTCTGTGTAAAATGGTGGTATTAAATATAAGCTTTTATCGACTTCAACACCTGTAAGTTTAGAAAATAATTTTCTTATTTCTTTTTTAGTATGATACGAGTTATTTAGCTCAGCAGTTATTTTTTTAGCCCTTTCTATTACATATCTTATTTTATCCATATCTGGGTCAGAATCTGAAATTACTTCGCCAGATTTGTCTCTCTCAAATATATCTATATTACTCATAAATTTCCTCCTATTGATTTTACTTACAAACTGTACAATATCTCTATGTAAAACTCATTATGTTTACTCAACTCTTAAATAGAGTATACTACTTGGAGTTAACTACAACACAAGCCTTTTTTATTATTTAAGAATAAATAATTAATTTTTATCAAAAAATCTATAATTAAATATTAATATTGTTTATATAGAATGTTTCATTATGTATGTAAACTAAAGTTTACATATTTCAAACCTTACTTTGTAGAACAGTTGAGTTTAATACTTTATAATTGAAATATAATTATTTTAAATTGAAAGGGGCTTAATATATGAATTTAGGAGACAAGATTACAAAACTAAGAAAGAAATATAATTATTCTCAAGAATTGTTGGCTGAAAGACTAAATGTATCTAGACAAACTATTAGCAAGTGGGAATTAGGGCAAGCTAAGCCAGACTTAGAAAATATAAAAAATATATCAAAGCTATTTAATATTACTTATGATTACTTGATTGATGAAAGTAATTTATGTTCTAAAGATATAACTGATAATATTAGTAAGGATGTTGACTGGACAAAAGCATGGAGCTCTAAGTATCCTATTTTAGAAGCATATGTTGATATAGAGGGGATAGAAAAGTATCAAATAGCTATTGAAGAATTATATTCAAGATTTGAAAAAGAATACAAGATGAGCAATGAGAATAATGTACTTATATTAAAAGATATTTTATACAAGGCGTTTAAAAAGCATGATAAATAAAAACTATATTTGGATATATTCATCTGTGGTTTTGTATAAAAATGTGGAAATAATTGGGATAAATAAAAAATTATATAAATTAAATTTAAAAATATATTTAAGCAGGTATCTAAGATACCTGCTTATTTGTTTCTCTATGGTTGATTTTTTCATCAAAAGTCAACTTTAAATCGCTTGTTAGGTTCATGGATTTAAGGATATAATTATACAAAGGAGGCGTTGATATGAATGAATTAAACATTGCAAAAACACTAATTTTAAAGCGTAAAGAAAAAGGAATTACACAAGATGAACTTGCAAATTATATAGGTATCTCTAAAGCCTCTGTATCTAAATGGGAAACTGGGCAAAGCTATCCTGATATCACTTTTTTGCCACAACTCGCGACATATTTCAACATTACAGTTGATGAATTAATTTGTTACGAACCGCAAATGATTAAGGAAGATATTAATAAACTATATCAGCGATTGTGTAAAGATTTTACTGTTAAACCATTTGACGAAGTTATGGATGAAATACGAGAAACCATAAAGAAATATTATTCATGCTTTCCTTTGATTTATCAGATGGGTGTTTTAATAATTAATCATTATGACCTTGTAGATGAAGAAAAACGTGAACTATTAATTAGTGAAGCATTAGAAATTTTTATTCGAATACGAGAAACAAGTGATGATATAGAAATTTGTCGTCAGTCAAAAGGTATGGAGGCAACCTGTTATATCTTGTTAAATCAACCTATAGAAGTTATTGACTTATTTCAAGATAGCAATTTTCCCATGGTAAATGAAAGCATACTCCTTGCACAGGGACAAATGATGAATGGTCAAACTAGTGAAGCTAATGAAACGTTACAGATAGGAGCATATCAGAATCTTACGTTGTTAGTTCAAGATT
This sequence comes from Clostridioides sp. ZZV14-6387, assembly GCF_020657835.1. NCBI lineage: Bacteria > Bacillati > Bacillota > Clostridia > Peptostreptococcales > Peptostreptococcaceae > Clostridioides > Clostridioides sp. ZZV14-6387. Next base: position 18,960 of record NZ_JAGWCW010000039.1, on the reverse strand, counting down.
TAGTGGGACTTCTGCAAAACTCAGATAAATCACAAATTGAAGAAATAGAAAGACGTATTTTAATGATTTCAGATACTTTTGACCTTGATGCATTATCTCCTGGCATTATGTTTTCTGTATATTTAACACAGATACAAATGAATTTAATACATGGAAATACTAAAGGAGCTATTAAGTCATTACAAAGATATGTAGATTTGGCAATGAGTGATATATATCCAATTATGCTACATAGTGATGACTTTTTTAATCATATCGATGGCTGGATTTCTGAGATTGGAACAGGTATTACACGTGATGATACAATTGTAAAGGCAGGTATTGTTGCTGCTATTAAGAATAATCCTATGTTCTCTGTATTAAATGAGAACAAAGAATACAGATTTCTTATAGAAAAATTATCTTTATTGGAGGAATAAAATTATGGAAAATTTAATGGAAAATTTACCACTGTTACTTCCTATTATTATTTTAAATTTAATACTCGTAATTACTGCACTTATTCATATAATAAAACATCCAAATTATAAAATTGGTAATAAGGCAATATGGATTCTTTTAGTGTTATTTATAAGTATAATAGGTCCCATTTTATATTTCACTATAGGGAGAGGTGATGAATGATGAATATTGTTTCAATAAATGGGTTATCAAAAAGTTTTGGTAAACGAAAGATAATAGATAATCTAAATCTTACTGTACCAGAAGGGTCAGTTTTTGGCTTTGTAGGTAAGAATGGTGCAGGCAAGACTACAACAATGAAAATGGTGCTTGGGTTACTTGAAACAGATAGTGGAACTATAAATGTTTGTGGTGAGAAAGTGACCTATGGAAGAACAAGTTCTAATCGCCATGTAGGTTATCTACCTGATGTTCCAGAGTTTTATAACTATATGAGACCACTTGAATATCTTTCTCTTTGTGGAGAAATCACAGGGCTTTCAAAACAAGAAATAAAGTTAAGAAGTGAAGAGTTGTTATCACTTGTAGGACTTGGAAATGAAAAGAAACGAATAGGTGGATTTTCTCGTGGAATGAAGCAACGTCTTGGGATAGCTCAAGCATTACTTTCACGTCCTAAATTACTTATTTGTGATGAACCAACAAGCGCACTTGACCCTGTTGGTAGAAAAGAAATATTAGATATTATGTTTAAAATCAAAGACTCAACAACTGTAATATTTTCAACACATATACTGTCTGATGTTGAAAGAATTTGCGACCATGTTGCTATATTAAATAACGGAAGCATTGCTCTTAGTGGTACACTTTCAGAAATAAAAAGTATGCACGGAAAAGATAGACTTTTATTGGAGTTTTCAAGTAATGATGAAATCCAAGTATTTAAGTCTAGTAGTAGGATTAAATCCTTACTTAAAGATTCAGAAGAGACTAATATGGAAATTATTTTCCATGGTAAAGATATAAAATCAATACAACAAACAGTCATATCTACACTTGCAGAAATGAATCTTTGTCCAATAAAGATGGAATTAATAGAATTGTCACTTGAAAATTTATTTTTGGAGGTAGTAAAGTGAGAGAATACATAGCATTTACAAAAAAAGAATTTGTAGAGAACGTAAGAAATTACAAATTATTTAGTCTGATTACTTTATTTTTAATATTTGGAATAATGAGTCCTCTTTCTGCTAAATTTATGCCAGACTTAATTGCTCATTTTGCCCCAACGTTAAAAGTTACTGCTTTACCAACTGCTTTAGATTCTTGGACACAGTTTTCTAGTAATATCTCTGGTCTTGGAATGAGTTTAACTCTAATTATTTTTTGTAATATTTTATCAAACGAATATTCTAAAGGAACACTTGTCATTATGTTGACTAAAGGATTGTCACGTTCGTCTGTAGTATTATCTAAATTTTCTATTGCAGTAATTATTATGACCATTGGTTTCTGGATGAGTTTTTTATGTACTTATGGTTATACAATGTATTTTTGGCCAACTGCAAATCTTAATCATGTTGTATTTTCAGCATTTAACTTATGGATAATTGGTATTATGTATATTACTATATTAATTCTTGGATGTGTACTATTTAGACCAGCATTTGCAAGTGTATTACTTGTATTAGTAGTAACCCTTGCTTTGAGTTTAATTTCTATTCCTAAGCAGATTGCACTTTATACCCCTAATTTCATATTATCAAAAAATATAGATTTGATTTCAGGGAAAGTGACAGCTCCAGAATTTATTATTCCAATCATTGTAACAATTATTATTTCAACAGTGTGTCTGTTATCAGCTGTTATTTTATTTAATAAAAAACCAGTTTAATGATATCTTTATTATAAATGTAAATAGCAATATATTGTGTAGAAATAAACTTAATAATGTATAAGAATATATCTAAGCAAAAAAGACTTGAACTTAAGTTTCAAGTCTTTTTTTGTTTTAGTTGTACTCATTCTATTTTATAATAATTAAATTATTACCTTAAGAAATTGTTTAAAAATAAAAAAGAGATAGATTATAATATAGTGATTATCAGTTATTGAAGATATGCTATAGTATATAGAGCCTAACTAATAAAAAGTTAAAACAGTGTAGTAAGGAGTTAAAATAATATTGTTTTTATTAAATAAAGATAAGAATCTTTAATTGTGGTAAAATATACTAAAAAATCACTTTAAAAGTGATAAAATTAATTCAAGTAAATATTTTAAAGGGGTGTAGATATGGAAAAGTCAAAAGTATATTTTTGTGACTTATACTCAAATTCGCAAAATAAAAATGTGCCAAACAATGTAAGAAGATTATTTGATACAGCAGGATTCAAAGATTTAATAGGAAAGAATGACCAAGTAGCAATCAAACTTCACTTTGGAGAAAAAGGAAATACTACATATATGAGTCCTGTAGCAGTTAGACAAGTGGTTGATAAGATTAAAGATTGTGAAGGAAAGCCATTTTTGACAGATACAAATACATTATATACAGGGAGTAGAACAAATTCTGTAGACCATCTTACAACAGCTATAGAAAATGGTTTTGCCTATGCAGTGGTAAATGCGCCAGTAATAATTGCAGATGGATTGTACAGTAGAAATTATGAAAATGTACAAATAGATAAAAAACATTTTGAAAGTGTGAAAATAGGTGGCGAAATTTATAATTCTTCTGCAATGATAGTAATGAGTCATTTTAAAGGTCATGAAGCAGCAGGTTTTGGAGGAGCATTAAAAAATTTAGCTATGGGGTGTGCAAGTGCAGCAGGAAAGCAAATGCAACATTCTGATGTTACTCCAGTAGTAAAGGAGAAGAAGTGTATAGGTTGTGGAAAGTGTGTTAATTCTTGTCCTACAAAAGCTATAAGTATAGTAGATAAGAAGGCAATTATAGATTCTGATGTGTGTTATGGATGTGGAGAATGTCCAACTGTCTGTCCAACTAGAGCAGTAACTATACAATGGGAAAGTGACTCAGATGTGTTTGTTGAAAAGATGGCAGAATACGCTTATGGAGCAGTATCAAACAAAAAAGATAAGGTAGGATATATAACTTTTGTCATGAATGTAACTCCACTTTGTGATTGCGTGCCTTGGTCAGGTAGACCGATTGCACATGATATAGGAATATTAGCATCAACAGACCCAGTAGCTATTGAACAAGCATGCTATGATTTGGTTTGTAAGGAAATGGGTCATGATGTGTTCAAACATGAGCATCCTCATGTAAATGGAACTAGAATAATAGATTATGCATGTGAAATGGGAATGGGAAATAAAGAATATGAATTAATAAAATTATAAGAATAGTAGGACTTAAATGCATATAATTATTGTAAGAGAAATTTAAAAGTATCAAAGGAGTATGCATTTATGAAAATTTACTATGAGAAAGAAAATAGCAAGAAAGCTAATGTAAACAATATCCCAAGTGTATTTGCATTTAATTTTCTAAGAAACTTTTTAACTAGCAAAGAGTATGAGGAAACTAGAAAAGAATATTTTATAAATAATCTAACAAAAAATCAGGTTAATCAAGCTATGAAGGATTTAAAATGGCTATTTAGAGAGTATGAAGGTTTAGAGGTTGTTACAATGGAAAGCTTGGATGGAGTTAAGACAAGGATAGTTTTGTAAATTAATAAGAATAATATTTAATAAAAAATACTGCTTTAATAGTGATATGTATAAATATATTATACGAATACTATTTTAAGGCAGTATTTTTTGTTTAATAGTAAACTTGTATATAGCACAAGGTTGACTAATAAATGATACCTATGTAATACTATATATAATAAGTAAACTATATAAATAATATGGGTTGACGAATAGGAGGGTATATGGAAAAATACATAATTAAATTAAAAAATAAAGTTTTGGATGGAAAAGAAATAAATTATGACGAAGCTCTTAGTTTAATAAGCCTTGATACAAATAACAAAAATATTCTTGATATACTATTAAAATCTGCAAATGAAATAAGAGAAGCTTTTATGGGAAGAAGAGTGGATTTATGTACAATAATGAATGCTAAGTCTGGCAAATGTAGTGAAGACTGCAAATTTTGTGCACAATCATCCCATTATAAAACTGGGGTAGATGAATATTCATTGCTCGAGTACAATGAGATTTTAAGGAGAGCTAAAGAAATGGAAAGTAAAGGAGTACATAGATTCTCTTTAGTTACAAGTGGTAAAGGTATGACAGGAAAAGAGTTTAATGATATTTTAAATATCTATGAAGGATTAAGAGAAAATACTAATTTAAAATTATGTGCATCTCTAGGTATTATAGATTATGAGCAAGCTAAAAAGCTGAAATTAGTAGGTGTGACTACATATCATCATAATGTCGAGACATCTAAAGATAATTTTGATAATATATGTACAACACATACTTATCAAGACAGAATAAGAACAATTAAAGAAGCTAAAAGGGCTGGATTAGATGTATGTGTAGGTGGAATAATAGGGATGAATGAAAGTAAAGAACAAAGACTACAAATGGCTTTTGAAATACGAGAATTAAATGTCAAATCAATTCCGATAAATATTTTAAACCCTATTAAGAATACTCCTATGGAAGATTATGATATATTAGAGCCTATGGAAATATTAAAAACAACAGCAGTATTTAGATTCATAATTCCCAATGTATACATAAGATATGCTGGTGGAAGGTTATCTTTAAAAGGGTATGACAAAATTGGATTTAATGGTGGTGTAAATTCTGCAATTGTGGGTGATTATTTAACAACTGTCGGAAATGGAATTGAAAATGATAAAAAAATGATTATAGAACAAGGACTTGAACTTTAATAAAGATTACTTAAATTAATTAATGTACTTTTAAATAATTATAAAAGTATATTAATTTTTTTTTGTATATTAATATAAATATTAAATTTGAATTATAAATTGCAATATTATGAAAAATGAGAAAAATATCAAAATTTATATAAAATAGTTGCAAAGGAAAAAAGGATGTGCTAATATCTAGGTAACCGGTTAAGTAAAACGGTTTCCTAAATTGCGGGGGTGAACTTCTTGAGTATTACTATAAAAGAAATTGGCGAATTGGCTGGTGTTTCTAAAACAACTGTGTCAAAGGTCATTAATAATAAAGATGAAAATATAAGTCAAGCAACAAGAGAAAAAATTTTAAAAATAATGAAAGAAAAAAATTATGTACCAAACAAACTAGCACAAAGCCTAGTAACTAAAAAAACTAACACTATAGGGCTTCTTATACCAGATATCCGAAATCCATTTTTTACAGATGTATCAAGAGGAGTGGAAGACAAGGCTAATGAAGAAGGTTACAACATAATTTTATGTAATACAGATGAAGATGCCAAAAAAGAATATGAAGGGATAAGAACATTATCAGAGAGAATGATAGATGGAATTATCTTTGCAGCTTCTTCAAATACAAATTGGAAAGAGGCAAATTATAAAGACATAAAAATACCAACTGTATTAATTGATAAGAAAATAAGTATGAACAAAGAAACTTTAAAAGGAATAGTTAAAATAAACAACTTTGAAGGTGGATATATAGCTACAAAACATTTATTAGATATTGGGAGTAAGAAAATAATATACCTAAGTGGTCCTCTTCAAAATGAAATAGCAGTAGATAGATTAGAGGGATACAAAAAAGCATTAATTGAGTGTAATTTAAGTTACAACCCTGATTATGTATTTGAAGGTAAGTATAAAATTGAATGGGGACAGGAATTTATAAAAAAACTGGAAAAAATAGATTTTGATTCAATATTTTGTGCAAATGATTTGATTGCAATAGGTGTTATAAGAGGGCTTAAAGAAAGAGGATTAAATATACCAAATGATGTAAATGTTGTAGGATTTGATGATATTCAGACATCTAGCCTAATAAGTCCTTCTCTTACAACAGTGAGACAGCCATCTTATGACATAGGATACAAGGCTAGTGAGATACTGATAAATTGTTTAAGAGGAGATAAAAAAGAATCATTTGATGAGTTGATTTTTAAGCCAGAATTAGTTATAAGAGATTCAACGAAAGATAATAAATAGCAACATTCGAGACATAAATAGATATGTAAAGGAGTAATGTAATGGGAAACATAGTTGTCATAGGAAGTGTAAACATGGACATGGTATGTTCTGTAGATAAAAGACCAGAAAAAGGAGAAACAGTACTAGGTAATAGTTTTTTTACGTCACCTGGTGGAAAAGGTGCTAATCAAGCTGTTTCAGCATCTAAGCTAGGAGCAAATGTGAAAATGATATCATGTGTAGGTGAGGATAGCTTAGGAGAAGAGTTAATAAGAAATTTTAGAGATAATAAAGTTGATTATAGCTTAGTATCTAGAAATAAGCACAAAAGTTCTGGTGTTGCTGTCATAACACTATGTGAAAATGATAATAGTATTGTTGTTGTGCCAGGGACTAATGAATTAGTAGACATAGAATTAATTAAAAAGAATGAAGAAGAGATAAAGAATGCAGACATAGTATTACTACAATTAGAGATTCCATTAGAAACAATAAATTATGTGGTAAATTTCTGTTTTGAAAATAAGATAAAAGTTTTGGTAAATCCAGCACCTGCAATAAAATTAGATGAAGATATAATAGAAAAAGCAACTTACTTAACACCAAATGAACATGAATATAAAATAGTTTTTGATACAGAGGAAGAGATAGAGGAAGTATTAAAAAAATATCCTAATAAACTTGTAATAACAGAAGGAAAAAATGGAGCTAGATTTTATGATGGTAAGGAAATCAAGCATGTATCTTGCATAAGAGTTGATGTCCAAGACACTACAGGAGCAGGAGATACGTTTAATGGAGCATTGTCAGTGGCTATAACAGAAGGTAAAAATCTATATACAGCAGTGGAATATGCAGTAGTAGTATCAGGTCTTTCTGTAACAAAGTTGGGAGCTCAATCTGGTATGCCTTATAAAGAAGATGTTGAAAAATATTTAAATATTAATAAATAGAAATCCAATTTGTTCAAATTTAAAACTATTAAAAATGGAGGTTAATTATGAGAGTGAGAAAAATTTTATCTTTAGGAATTGCTGGAACACTAGCAATAGGAATGTTAACAGGATGTTCAATGGAAGGGCCAAGCAAGTCAGATAATAAAAGTGGCTCAGATAAGAAAGATTTAACTATAGGAGTATCTACAATAACTCTTCAACATCAATTTTTTATAGATATTGATGAGGGAATCAAAGAAAAAGCCAAAGAACTAGGCGTGAAAGTCATAGTAAATGACCCAGACCAAGACGTGGCAAAGCAAACATCAGCAATAGAAGATTTTATACAACAAAATGTGGATGGAATGATAGTACTTGGAACAGATAACTCAGCTATAGTACCAGCTGTAGAGGGAGCATTTGAAAAAATGCCAGTAGTGACAGTGGATGCTGTATTAAATACTGAAAATATTACAAGTTATGTAGGAACAGTTAGTTATGATGCTGGTAAAAAATTAGGGGAATACACTAAAAAGTACATAGATGAAAAATTAGGTGGGAAATCAGAAATAGCAATAGTAACAGATTTAAAATCTCAAATACAAATGCAAAGAATAGATGGATTTAAAGATGCATTAAAAGGCTCAGCAAATGTTAAGATATTAAACTCACAACCAGGATATGATAGAGAAGAATCTCTTAATACAGTTGAAAACTTAATTCAATCTAATCCAGATGTAGATATAATATACGCAACAGCTGAAAATAGTGTACTAGGAGCTAAAGCGGCACTTGAATCTGCAAAGAATAAAGATGTTAAGATTGTAGGATTTGACTTAACTGAAGAAGCAGCAAGTGGAATAACAGATGGAACTATTCTTGCTATGATTCAACAACAACCTAAGGAAATGGGACGTTTAGCTGTAGAAGCAGTAGTAAAAGCTATAAAAGGTGAAAAAGTAGAAAAAAATATACCAGTACCAGCTTTACTTTATGATAAAGAAAATATAAAAGACTTTAAGAATTAGTAAAATAAAATGAGATTATTTGAAAGAAATCCTATTTAAAAAGGAGTGTCATTATGAGTAATACAATTCTGAAGTTAAGTAATATTGCTAAAGAATTTCCTGGTGTCAGAGCATTAGATAATGTTAATTTTGAGTTACTTCATGGTGAAGTTCATGCACTACTGGGTGAAAATGGTGCTGGTAAATCAACTATGATAAAGATTTTAACTGGTGCACATCCAAAAACTTCTGGCAAATTTGTCTTTGAAGGTAAAGAAATAGAGAATATATCACCAGATGTTTCTAAGAAGATAGGTATAAATGCAATCTATCAAGAATTAACAGTATTTGATGAATTGACAGTAGCACAAAATATTTTTATGGGAAAAGAAATAAATGGCAAAGTCTTAACTAACGATAAAAAAATGAATGAAGAGGCTAAAAAGATTTTTGACAATATGGGAATAGATATAAATCCAAATGGTCTAGTTAAAGAGCTTAGTATAGCTCAAAAGCAAATGGTAGAAATAGCTAGAGTTTTATCATCAGAAACCAAAGTATTAATAATGGATGAGCCTACATCTTCAATAAGTAAAAAAGAAACTGAAATACTTTTTAGACTTATAAATGATTTAAAATGTAGTGGAGTTAGTATAATATATATCTCTCATAGAATGGAAGAGCTCTTTGAAATTTGTGACAGAATAACTATAATGCGAGATGGGAAAACGATTTCGACTCTAAATACTAAAGAAGTATCATCTGAGGAAGAATTAGTTAATTTAATGATAGATAGAAAGCTAGAACAATTTTTTCCTAAAAGAGATGTAGAGATAAAAGAAGAAGTTATGAGAGTAGAAGATTTAACTAAGAACAACGTCTTCAATAACATAAGTTTTAACATAAGAAAAGGTGAAATATTTGGAATAGGTGGATTAGTTGGAAGTAAGAGAAGTGAAATAGTAGAAGCTATATTTGGGCTTAGAACATATGATTATGGGAAAATATACTTAAATAATAAAGAAATTAAATTTAAAACACCATCAGATGCAATTGAAAATGGATTAGGACTAATAACAGAAGATAGAAAAGGTACTGGATTGTTTTTGCAGATGAGTGTAAAAGAAAATACAACTATGGCTGGATTAAAGAAAATATCTAAGTTTAAATCAGTTATAGACAGAAAAAAAGAAAAAGAAGTACTAGAAAAATACATAGAAGCATTAAAGATAAAAACACCACATATGAATCAAGTTATACAGAGTTTAAGTGGTGGAAATCAACAAAAAGCTATAATAGCAAGATGGCTTTTATTACAGCCAGACATATTAATTATGGATGAACCAACTAGAGGTATAGATGTAAATGCTAAAGCAGAGATATACAATCTAATGGGAGATTTAGTAGAGAGTGGTGTAAGTATTATAATGATATCTTCCGAAATACCAGAATTAATATCAATGAGTGATAGGATAATGGTTATGAGAGAAGGTCATATAAGTGGATTTTTAGAAGGTGAAGAAATGGTTGAAAATAATGTATTAAAATTGGCTTTCGGAGGTAAAATTAATGAGTTCAATAACTAAGCATAGAGAAGATAATTCATCTCCATTATTAACAAAATTAACAAGTGCATTTAGAGACCAAGGGAGTGCAGCTATAGGACTTGTAATAATTTTTATAATAATGAGTGTAGCTTCATCTAATTTTTTAACTTTAGATAATTTAATTAACGTTGGAAGACAAATATCAATAAATGCAATACTTGCAGTAGGTATGACATTTGTAATAATTACTGGAGGAATAGATTTAAGTGTAGGAGCAGTAATTGCTCTAGTGGGTACATTTTGGGCTACAACAGTAGTAAATTATAATGCACCTATATGGGTAGGTATGATACTTGCCTTGGCAATAGGAACAATATTAGGAGTTATAAAAGGTGCAATTATTTCAACACAAAAACTACCACCATTCATTGTAACGTTAGCCATGTTGACAATAATAAGTGGAGCAAGCTTTGTATTTACAGGAGGAAGACCTATATCAGTAAATACAGATGCATTTAAGATGCTAGGTAGAGGATATGTTGGGCCGATACCAATACCAGTTCTAATTATGATTATAGTTGTAATAGTTGGCCATTTTCTATTAAAAAGAACCAATTTTGGACGTCATGTACATGCAGTAGGTGGAAATGAAGAAGCTGCTAGATTATGCGGAGTAAAAGTAAATAAAGTAATAGTAAAAGTATATGCACTAGCTGGATTACTAACAGCATTGGCTGGAATAATATTATCATCACGTTTAGCATCAGGTTCGCCAACTGTTGGAGATGGAGCAGAGTTAGATGCTATAGCAGCAGTTGTACTTGGTGGTACTAATATGATGGGTGGTTCTGGTTCTATAGTAGGTACATGTATAGGTGTTGGGATAATAGGAATATTAGGAAATGGTCTAAATCTATTGAGTGTATCTTCATATAATCAAATGATTATAAAAGGGTTGGTAATGCTATTTGCTATATGGATAAATAATATAAAATTAAAAAAATCAGCTAAAGCTAAATAATAGTTGTACTTTAAATGAAAAAATAAATCTTAGGAGGAAATATGAAAAAAATTCTCTTAGATACATTAAATAATAAAAAACAAGAATACATAGATTATTTAAAAGAACTTGTAAGTATAAAGACTGAAGATATTGGTCATGGAATACTAGGTGGATTTGAAAAAGAGGGACAAGAATATATTGAGAAACTTGCAAATAACATAGGTTTTAATGTAGATAGACAAGACATGAGTGAAGAGCTAATTAAAAAAGCAAAAGACACCTATAAAGAAGGAAATCTAGGTCACAATTATAAAGATAGATATAATTTAATTTGTAAATACAGTGATAATTTACCTGGGAAGACAATCGTATTTAATGGTCATGTAGATACTATGCCACCAGGTGATATAAGTAAGTGGAGATACAATCCATATTGTGGTACAGAAGATGATGGTAAGATTTATGGTCTTGGAACCGCAGATATGAAGTCTGGGCTTATAGCATCACTATTAGCTATAAAACTTATAAAAGATAGTGGTTTAAATGTACCTGGTAATGTAAAGGTAATGTCAGTAGTAGATGAAGAAGGTGGAGGAAATGGGACCATAAATGCAGTTATGAATGGAATTGATGGAGATTACTGTGTAATTTGTGAACCATCAGAACAGAATTTAATAATTGCACATATGGGATTTGTATTCTTTGAAGTCGAGGTTAAAGGTGTATCTCTTCACTGTGGTAGTAAGTGGGAGGGTGTAAACGCAATAGAGAAGGCTATGTTACTGCTTCAAGATATAAAAGAATTAGAACATAACTGGCTTATGATATATAAGCATCCACTATTGCCTTCGCCTACAATAAATTTGGGTGTAATAAACGGTGGAACAGCAGGCTCTACTGTGCCAGATAAGTGTGTATTTAATTTGTGTGTGCACTTCTTACCAAATATAATGAGCTATGAACAAGTTGTAAATGATGTGACTGATGTTATAATGACAAGGTCTAATGGAGATTTGTGGCTTAAAGACAATAAGCCAAATATAAATATATATCAATCAGGATTAGGTTTTGAGATGGATAAAAATTCTGATTTTGTAGTGAATGCACATAAAATACTAGAAGATGTTTTAGAGAAAAAATTAGAAATAAAAGGTTCGACAGCTGGGAATGATGCAAGATTGATGAAAAACTTAGCTGAAATACCAACATTAATATTGGGACCAGGCTCAATAGAACAATGCCATTCAATAAATGAGTATGTTGAAATCAATGAGTATTTAGACAGTATACTTATGTATGCAAGTCTAATATTAAACTTATAAAAGTAGGAGGATTATATAAATGAAAAAAGTATTAATAGTAGGGGAATCTTGGGTAAAAAATATAACCCATATAAAAGGGTTTGATACATTTGTTACAACTCACTATGAAGAAGCTGTAAAGTGGTTAAAAGAAGCAATAGAATCTGGAGGATATGAGACAGTTCATATGCCTGCACATGTAGCAGCAGATAGTTTCCCATATACATTAGAAGAATTAGATGAGTATGATTGTATAATATTGTCTGATATAGGTTCTAACACTTTCTTACTATCTAATAGCACTTTTATAGATTGTAATAGTAATCCAGATAGACTTGAACTAATCAAAGAGTATGTAAATAATGGTGGAGCATTAATTATGGTAGGTGGATACATGTCATTTACAGGTATAGATGCAAAAGCTAGATTTGGAGAAACTGCTATAAAAGATGTATTACCAATAACTATGATAGATAAAGATGATAGAGTAGAAAAACCAGCAGGAATAATTCCTGTAGTTGTCGATTCTGAGCATCCAGTATTGAAAGATATTCCAAAAGACTGGCCGAAGTTTTTAGGATATAACAAGACAGTTGCCAGAGATAATTGTCCTGTATTAGCAACAATTGGAGGAGACCCATTTGTAGCAGTTGGGGAGTTTGGAAAAGGAAAATCTGCTATATTTAGTTCTGACTGTGCACCTCATTGGGGACCTAAAGAATTTACTGATTGGAAGTACTATAATAAATTATGGGTTAACATGCTAGACTGGTTAACATGTTAAAAATTTTATAAAATTTGAAAACCTCTTACTTGATAAAGTGAAGCTTACAAGTCAAGAGGTTTTATTGTATAGAATGATTATAAAGTAGAATATATTTTAAAATTAGCTATTTTAATTAGTTAAGTATAAAGTATCTGATTTAAGGAGGATTATACAATTAATATGGAAGATTTAAATAAAAAATTTTTAATGCAATATATAGATGAGATACAAGAAGAGTTAAGGGATATATCAGATAAGATATGGGAAAATCCAGAACTTCAATATAAAGAATATTATGCTTCAAACTTACAAAAAGAATATTTAAGAAAGTATGATTTTAATATAGATGAATTAGAAGGTATGGATACAGGATTTGTAGCTAGTTATGGAGAAGGTAAACCAGTTATAGCAGTTTTAGGAGAATATGATGCTTTGGATGGTTTATCTCAAAAAATATCCATTACAAAAGAACCTATTTTAGAGAGTGGTGCAGGTCATGGATGTGGACATAACTTACTTGGTACAGGTTCAATGGGGGCTGTAGTTGCGATAAAAGAACTAATCAAACTAAAAAAGATTAAAGGAACTATAAAGTACTATGGGTGTCCCGCAGAGGAAGATTTGTCAGGAAAGGTATTAATGATAAAAAAAGGTTTTTTTGATGGGATAGATTGTGCATTTAGTTGGCATCCATTTGATATAAATACTCCAATAAGGATTCCAACCCTTGCTAATTATTCTGTAAAATTTAGATATAATGGAATTAGTGCTCATGCGGCACAAGCTCCTTATAATGGAAGAAGTGCACTTGATGCAGTAGAACTTATGAACATAGGTTGTAACTATTTAAGAGAGCATATATTTGATAGTTGTAGAGTACATTATGTAACTACTAATGGTGGAAAAATGCCAAACATAGTTCCAGATTTCGCAGAAGTATGGTATTACATAAGAGGTGTGAAAATGGAACATGTAAGAGATGTATTTGATAGAGTGGTTGATATAGCAAAAGGAGCAGCACTGATGACAGGTACTAGTATGGAATATAATATTATAAGTGGAGTATATGACTATATTCCAAATACAATATTAACAGATATTCTATCACAAAATATGAAATTGATAGGAACTCAAAATTATGATGAAAATGACTACTATTTTGCAGAAGAATTAGCTAAAACAGTTTCTATAGATAAAAGAATTAGTGTTTCTAGTGTATTAAGTGGAAACAAAGATATTACTAGAATGGCTTTACATGATGAAGTTACAGATGATACTTTTACTCATAATAACTGTATATCATTATCATTAGATATTGGAGATGTTAGTTATATAACTCCTACAGCACAATGCTCTTGCTCAGTTTGGCCTATTGGCATTTCTGCTCATACATGGCAATCTTGTGCTAGTGCAGGTTCTAATATGGGATTTAAAGCAATGTTATTAGCATCTAAAGCTATAGCATGTTCAATAAGTGATGTAATGCTTGATGAATCTATTGTAGGTAAAGCAAAAAAGGAATTAAAGGATACTATAGGCAATTTCGAATATATTCCAATTATCTAAAAATCAAGTTAATGTAAGTAAGATTATGTGCATGAATTAGTATAAGTATATAATTTAATATTATTTTTAACTTAACCTTCTAATTATTTTCAATCTAAGATACAATGATTAGAAGGTATTTTTAAAGTTTCTTAGAATACTGTAAATTATATAATCTTGATAAAAAGTGTTATACTATATATAATTTATATAAAAAGTAGTACAAAAAGGAGTATTTATGTTTGGATATGTTAAAATAAACAAAATGGATTTAACATTTAGAGAATATGACCATTATAAAGCTTATTACTGTGGTCTATGTAAATATTTAAAAAGAAATCATGGAGAAATCTCTAGATTTTCTCTGAATTACGATATAACATTTTTAATTATTTTATTAACTTCAGTATATAAGCCAGAATCTATAAATACAGAGGAAGCATGTATAGTTAATCCATTTAAAAAGAAAAAGGTAATTACAAATGATATTACAGAATATGCAGCAAGTATGAATATTCTTTTAACATATTATAAATTGGAAGATAATTTAATGGATGATAAACGCATAAAAGATAAATTAGCATATTATATATATAAAAACAAATTAAACTTAGCATATGAAAAGTATCCCGAAAAAGCAGAGTATATAAAACAACAGCTAAATGAATTAAATAAGTTAGAAAAGGAAAACAATATAAATATAGATGAAGTATCTAATACATTTGGAAATATAATGGGTGAAGTGTTTGCCTACAAAAAAGATGAAAATGAGAGAAACTTAAGAATGATAGGCTTTAATATAGGTAAGTATATATATCTACTAGATGCATATGAAGATTTAGATGAAGATTTTAAGAAAGGAAGATACAATCCTTTTATAGAATATGTAGATAAAAACGATGAGTTAAAACAAAAGGTAAAAAAAATAATTGTAACATCATTGGGATTTTTAGCTAGAGGAATTGATAATTTAAATCTAAATACAAATGTCGGGATAATAGAAAATATAATTTATTCTGGTGTTTATTTAAGATATATGAATATATTAGAAAGCAGAGGTGGAAAGAATGTACAGTAATACTTATAATAATGAAAATTTTATGAGAGCAAGAGCTTTTATAGAAAATAGTGAATTTAGAAAAGCATATGATTTTTTAAAGTCGTTGAGTGACAAGTGTGCAGAATGGTATTATCTAACTGGTTTTTCTGCAATGAACATAGGATATTATGAAGAAGGAGAAGACTTCTTAAAAAGAGCAAAATTTATGGAGCCAGAAAATCATGAATATAGTGAGGCACTTAGAAGTTATACAGAATATAGAAATGAATATAACAATAGAGCTGATAACTATAATAGAAGAAGACGTAATGATTTAGGTGGATGTTGCTGTTGTTGTGATGATTGTTGCTGTTGTCTAGGTGATGATTGTTGTGAAAACTGTGCTAAACTTTGGTGTCTAGATTCATGTTGTGAATGCTTTGGAGGAGATTTAATAACTTGTTGTTAGGATGATAAATATGAGTATAAAAGTTGCTTATGGAGGAGTTTTATTAGCATTAAATGTGATATTGTTGACTCTTACAAATATTATTCCTGTAAATACATTGTTCATTATGGGAGTAGCATCACTTTTAGTATCAATTGTAATAATGGAATGGGGATTTAAGAGTGGAATTGCTTTTTATATAGGTTCTATAGTTTTGGGATTTATAGTGATGGTAAGTAAGTCTCAATGGATTGTGTATTCACTTACATTTGGAATATATGGTATTGCAAAATATCTTATAGAAAAAGATAGGGCAATATATATTGAATATTTCATGAAGTTAGTATTTGCAAATATAATGATACTTATATTGTATTTTTTATTAAGAACAATAGTTTATATCCCAATAAATATTTTTATTATAGGTTCATTTGAAGTAGCCTTTATAGTATATGACTATGTTTATAGCTCTTTTATAAGTTATTACAATAATAAGCTAAGAAAGATGCTATTTAAAAATAAGAGTTGATTTTTATATTTAATTTTAATGGAATTGTAATTTAAATAAATATAAATAATGTATCTGAATATGTATTTATATTTAAAAATAAATTTAATATATACTTGGTATTAATATATAAAAAGCTTTGATTTTTAGTCAAAGCTTTTTATATATTAGATAGAATGGTTTATTTTAAAAGATATAATATAAATTAAATATCTACTATATTTACATCTGTAGATAAAGAGTAAATAATATCTTTTCTTTCTACTATTATTTCAACATTTTTAGAAATTTCATTATCAAGTGATATTTGAGCTAAAAGTTCCTTTGTTGGATTTATTGCAATTGGATTTCCAACTCTTTTTAACATATTTATATCACCATTAGTATCACCATAAGCATATGAGTTTGATAAGTCTAAATCATACTTTACAACAAAATCGTTTATAGCATTATTCTTACTTATAGAATCCCACATTGGAATAACTGTTCCTGTAAATATATCATTTTCAAATACATAGTCACTTCCTAGAAAATCAGTTACATTATATTTTTTTGCCATTTTTTCAACCAGAAATCCAGGGCTACCAGATATGAATATGACTATATGACCTTGATTTAGATGCCAATCGATTCTTGAACGTGTGTATTTATAAACTCTATCTGCTTTTAATTTAATTACTTGGTCACTTGTAAAATTAATACAAGTTTTATCTAATCCTTTTAATGAATCGACATAAAGGTCACATATTTCCAATAGATAATCATCATAATTACCTTGTCTTTTATCCCAATCCATAAAAGTGTCTCTAGCATGTTTATACCAATTTTTTTGGTCAATTATATCGTATTTAATTAATTTCTTAAAATGTTCAACCATAAGAGAGTCTCTATAAAGAGTACCATCTATATCAAAAAAAGCTGCTATATTTTTCATAAGACCACCTCAATTAATCATTTCCTTATATTATATTATAAATTGTATCTAAGTTGTTAAAATATATGTATAATAATTTATATATTAAAAAACAAATATTTTAAAGTCTAAAGGGTGTGATTATATGAATTTTAATTTTGCAAAGGTTACGAATTCTAGACTTATGGGTAGTTTAGGTCTTATAATAAATTGGATAGATGATAAAAATAATCACTTCTGTCAATATTTTCTATTAGATGCAGAGGGATTAGGTTTAGCAGATTATGTAAGTTTAAAAAATCCAACACAAGAAGAAGCTTACATGGAAGAAGAAAGATTAATGGGCGGATTTGGTTCAAATAGAGTTGAATTAACAAAGGATGAATCCTTGTTTTTAGTCTCTCATTTTGGGAATAAAAATCTTTACTATGACAAGTTATTGCCAGGAGATAAAGTTGAGTACATTGATATTATAAAAAATTATAAAACAAATTTAACTATAGAAAAATTATATAACAAAATATGTAAGAGAGTTGATGAAGAAGTTGAATTTATAAACTACATGACTATGCGATTTATAGCATGGGACAGGGAAAGTTTAAAATATTTTTCTGGTAGTGATGAGATTGCAAATATGCATATTACAAATATAAATGGCACATTGCTCAAAAATGTGGTAAATGGTAAAGGTCAAGGTAGGTATATAAGTGAAGCCTTATATGAAGACAATGATGGATATTATATCTGCAAAATTGCTTTTTGTATAAGTAAATGTAATGAAACTGGTTTTAAGATTAATTCTTTATTGGTAACAGATAAAGAAGCAATGTATGATTTTGAGGTATTTGATGAGATTTCTAAGAATGAATTTGTAAGTGTTTATAGTGTAAACTCATCTGAAGAATTTGCTAAAGTATTTTATAGAGATAATCCATTTTTATTAAAAAGTTATATGAATGAAGGTGTATTTTTTACTAGATTTAATTTTAATAATGACCATGTTAAAGAAAATGTGTATATAATAAATAATGATATGAAAGCTATATATTACTTAATGGGAAATAAACTTTTTATTGGCACTTATAATGAAAATGATTGCAATTATATTAATGAGATAAGTCAAGCTAACTATAGTAAATATATAAAGTTTGAAGAGAATTTTTTCTTTGAACAAAATGCGTTATATGATTTTGCAGAATCAGGTTCAATAGATTTTGATGATTTTTTGGAATAATATTTTTGGGCATTATTTAAGCGAGATTAACTGAATTTAATCTCGCTTAAATTAATTTCTATAATATTGGGGGAATATTATGAGGAATACATTTATTATTGTGGTCAATTATTAAAATTTTATACAGTTTATTAGAAAAATAAAAAAATTTATAATTCTTCTCATATTATTTACCAATATTAATTTTTAGTATGTATTATAT
>NZ_JAGWCW010000038.1:0-32967 GCF_020657835.1 Clostridioides sp. ZZV14-6387 | reverse complement strand
ATATAAGTTTCCCTATATGCTGACTATTTTAGCTACTAACTCACGACTAAAGTCACAAGTGTGCGTAGCTATTTTTTTATCAAAACTGACTACATGTTGTTAATCAAAAACTTTCGAATATCTAAAATTAGTATAGAATTATCTCCAACTTTTGCAATTTCTTTTATATCTTTATTCGTATTTATGTTGTTAGAATCAGTTGTCTCTAATAGATTTATCTTTTCTATAGGGATAACATCGACAACTTTATCTACAATAATTCCAACTTGATACTCATCAACCTTTGTAATTATTATACATGTTCTCTCATTATAATCAGTCTCAGGAAGATTGTATTTTATATGCATATTAATAACAGGTATTATCCTTCCACGTAAATTAATAACTCCGATTATATACTCTGGAAGACATGGTACACATGTTATTGATTGAAATCTTATAGTCTCAATCACATTTTCTAATTCTATTCCATAAATAACATCATTAACATAAAATGTTAATACTTGTTTAATAATTTCATCTTTAGACATACTTTTAAATCCCCTAATATATTTCCATAATGTTATCTGCATCTATAATCAAGCTTATACTTCCATCTCCAAGTATTGTACATCCTGATAATCCATTGCTTTTCATATTGAATCTATTAAAATAAACTGGAAATGGCTTTACGACAACCTGTTGATTTCCTATTATTTCATCAACGAAAATACATGCCGCTTTCTGCTCATTTTCAATAATTATCATATTCCCATGCATTAAGTTAGTTACATCTGTCTGAATATTATATACTTTATGCAACCTTATAATAGGAATACATGCTCCATATATCATAATTAGTTCTCTTGTATTACCTTCTGTAACTATTTGGTTTAAATCTGTAAGTTTAAATGTTCTCCTTATTGATGATATTGGTAAAGTAAACAGCGAATCTCCAACTTTAAACTCCATACCTTCTACTATAGAAAGAGTCAGTGGTATTTTCATAGTAAATGTTGTTCCTTCATCTTGTTTGCTTTTTACTTCAATTGAACCTCCAACCTTTTCAATACTTTTTTGGACAATATCCATGCCTACTCCCCTACCAGAAAACTCAGTTATGGATTCTTTTGTAGAAAATCCTGGAGTCATAATCAAAGAATTGACCTCGTCATCAGTATATTCATTACTTGAATGTTTAAGTATACCTTGCTCCTTGGCTTTTGCTAAAATCTTGTCTTTCATAAGACCTCTACCATCATCTGCAATACTTATTACAGCTTCTCCACCTAAGTTTTCAGCAGATAGAACTATCTTTCCCACTTCTTCTTTGCCTTTTGCTATACGCTCTTCAATAGGTTCTATTGCATGGTCCATAGCATTTCTTATAAGGTGCATAAATGGCTCTGCTAAATTATCGATTACATTTTTATCTACTTCTGTTTCTGCACCTATGGTTATTAGCTCTACATTTTTATCTAATTTTTTATTCATATCTCGTACAATTCTATGCATCTTTTGAAATACACCAGAAATTTGAATCATACGCATCGACATTACTATATCCTGTAATTCATCTGTAAGCTTATGCAATTGTCTTGTTGCTTTATTGAAATTGTCTATATCAACACCTGTAGAATTTACACTATTTACAACCATTGATTCCATAATTACAATTTCTCCAACTATATTTTGAAGTAAATCTAATTTTTCTAAATTTACACTCATAATATTCTGTTTATTTATTGGCAAATGCTCATTTTCATCATTTAGATTATATTTTTCTGCATCTATCTTTTCTTTTAAAATACTTTCTTGTAGCTCATCTTCCGTTGTATAAGTATTTTGATATTCTATACCTATTTCCTGATTGTCTTTTAATTTATTTTCTATTTCATCATTATCTTGCGTTCTTTTTACTTCTACATCTTCTTCACTAATATTTATATATTCTTTTACATAGAGATTATCTTGTATAGTTCTATAAACTATACTCTTGTCATCTTTAGCAATAAACTGTATATAAAACCCATCCTTTTTAATATATTCTGCTGACTCTGTATTTGTTTCCACATCTTTAGGATAAAATTCTATAAATTCACAGTAGTCTCTAAGTTCAAATATAAGCATAAAAGCTCTTACATTTTCCATCATACAATCTTGCTCAAAGATTATTTTTACTATATCAGAATTTTCTTTGTATGAAAAAACTGAATCTATTATTTCTTTATCATCTGTGCTTTCTAAGCTTGTGTTATTTTTTGATTCCATAGAAGTTGATAACTCCAAAGTACCTACATAATCTTTGATTATTTCTATAAAGTTAGAGTAATCAGAAGATATGCAATCTCCTGACTGCAACTTACCTATATCACATCTTATAAAATCCAAAGCTTGAAAAACCAAGTCAAATAAAAAGTCATTATCTAAAACTTCTATCTTTTCTTCACGTATGACATAAAATAAATCTTCTACACTATGTGCTAAAGCAGCTATGTTGTCTAATCCCATCATAGAAGCTGAACCCTTTATTGTATGCATTATTCTAAATGTTTCATTGATATTGCTGTAACTAAACACTTTTTCTTTTTCTATTTGAATCATAATTTCATCTAACTGTTCAAGTAATAGACTTGTCTCAAATATAAACATATCTAACATTGGTCTCATACTCGGCTCAATATAATTCATATTTATCACCTACGGCCTACAAATAATTTTCTATTTTACGTTATAATTTTACACTATCTATAACATCTTATAATTTAAATCCATGATGATTCTTTTATCTCATTTTCCTTTAGATGAAATTTTTCTACTAATTCTTTTAAAATTTGTGCTTGAGCTGACATCTCTTCTGAGGCTGCTGCACTTTCCTCTGCTGTTGCTGAGTTCATTTGGACTACTATAGAAATTTGCTCTATTCCAGATAAAATCTGTGTAATTGCTATTTCTTGGCTATGTACAGATGAAGAAATTCCATTAATATAATCAGTAGTTTTTTCTACACCATTCACCACTAAATCCAAAGCCTTTGCAGTCTCTTTGGCAATTTTAACACCATTTTCTACTGTCTTAATGGCCTCTTCTATAAGAATTGCAGTATTTTGAGCTGCTTTTGCACTTTTACCAGCTAAAGACCTAACCTCATCTGCTACAACTGCGAATCCTCTACCATATTGACCTGCTCTTGCTGCTTCAACAGCTGCATTTAATGCAAGAATATTGGTTTGAAAAGCTATCTCATCTATTGTTTTGATTATTTTTGATATTTCACTGGATTTTTCACTTATTTCACCCATTGAAGTCATCATATCATCCATACATCTGCTTCCAAAACTAACTTGTTGTGCTGATTGGTCAGACACTTCACATGCAAGACTAGCACTATCTGCACACTTCTTAATTCCATCTGATATTTCATTGATTGTAGAAGCTAATTCTTCCACTGAACTTGCTTGTTCTGTAGCCCCTTGTGAAAGAGCTTGAGCACCTGCTGCTACTTGTTCTGATGCACTTGCAACTTGTTCTGCCGATAAATTTATTTCAGAAAAATCACTATTAAAAGAGTTTATTATACTTTCTAATGATGTTTTGATTGATTCAAAATCTCCTATAAATTCTTGGTCTATCTCTACTCTTAAATCTCCTTTTGCAATACTAGTTAATGTACTATCTATAAGGTCTATATAATTTAAAAGCATACTTTGCATCTTTTTAACAGAACCAACCAACATCCCTATTTCAGATTTACTTTCTTCAACATCTATACTTGTTCTTAAGTCTCCAGATGCAATTCTTGAAAAGTGTTTTTCTACTTTATTAATAGGAATTACTATTTTTAATTTTATTACTGTATATTCTATTATTGTCAGTATTATTAGTAGAGAAAGTATAAATATTGTTCTCAATATTAAGCTTTGTAATTCTTTTTTAACTTCTATAATTTCAGCATTTGAACGATTAGCTATATTCTCTTGAAATTCATTTATTAAAGAATCCATTCTTTCTTGAGAGTTTATATATTCACTGCCAAAAATTATACTCTGTGCCAAGCTCTTATCATTATTTTCAACTGCTTTTATAGCACTTTGTTCTCTTGGCACCAAAGAATCAGATATTTCTTTTGCTTCTAAGATTTTATTTGATTCACTTTTTGTAAGACCAATTCTTTCTAATTTATTTAAAGCTGACTCTCTTGTTTTTCCATACAACTCTTTTTCATAAGTATCTTTATCTTTTTTATCACCCGTAAAGACATATCTTCTTAATACATCACTTACTTCTCTTGTCGTATCTTTTATATACTGGCTTTGAGTTCTCAAATTATTCATATCATTAATGCTTTTTTCCACTTTCTCAAATGCTTTATAAGATGAAATTGAAGAAAAAATGCCTGCTAGAACAGCCATTACTATAATAATCAGCAATACAATTGCTAATTTAGAAAGCTTTACTTCTCTTTTCATACCTCTACTCCTTTATAAAGTAAGTTTATTAAGATATTAATTTATATCCTTTTTAATCCTTTCATTGTACTCACTACACTACAATCTTTTCCTAAGTTTTTGCCCTCATACATCGCTTTATCTGCTAAGGATATGTTTTCTTCTAATGATATATTTGAGTTTACTTCTACTACCCCCAATGTAATAGTACATCTTATTTTGTTTTCTTTATAGTTAAATTCAAAGTCTTTTATTTCTTTGCGAATTCTTTCTGAAAGAATTTTGGCACCTTCCATTGAAGTATTTGTAAGCATTATCAAAAACTCTTCTCCACCCCATCTTGATACAGTATCAACCTGTCTACAATTCTTTTTTATTATACTTGATATTACTGTCAATACAAAATCACCTGCTTCGTGACCATAAGTATCATTAATAACTTTGAAATCATCAATATCGCCTAGAATAAGAGATATTGTCGCCTCATTATACTTATTAATTCTTCTTTGTTCCATAAGTTGATTAATTATATGTCTTCTATTATAAAGACCTGTAAGATAATCTCTCACAACGAGTCTATTCAATTTTTCAAGAGAAGACTCCAGCTCATTATTTATCTTTTTTAATTTATCTTGAGATTTCTTTACTTCAAGATGAGCCATAATACGAGCTTTTAATTCTGTCATACTAAAAGGCTTCACCATATAATCTATTGCACCTACACCAAATCCCTTTACTATATCCGTATCTGCATTTTTTGAAGTTATAAATATTATAGGTATATCTGCTGTGCGAAAATTAGATTTTACTTCCTTACAAAAATCAAATCCAGAGTTGTCTGGTAAAATTATATCAAGTAAAATAATATCTGGTATATATTCTTCAATAAACTCTTTTGCTTCTATTGCATTAAATGCTTTTTTCACCTTAAAATTATCTTTTGTAAGTGTTTTATCTATTAAATCACACATTAGGACACTATCATCAACGACTAAAATTGTTCCTTGTTGCTTATTTTCCATATACGAACCTCTCTTAAACATAATATATTAAAATTCTAGTAATTTAAATTTCTTATACTTAATAAGTATACCACTACATCCCCAAATGTTCCCATTACAATCTCTTTATAATAACCTTCTAATTATATCCCTGTGCTACATGATAGTGCAATTATATTTATTAACTACTTCATCTATTAAAATTTCTTCTTTATCTGTCAAAAGTTTCTCTAAATCTAGTAAGGTAATTATTTTACTCTCTATCTCTCCAATACCACTTACAAAATAATCTGAATACTCAAAAGTAACTCTTGGTGGTGGAGAAATTTGACTTTCTTCTAAGCTTATTATCTCATCAACTTTATCAACTATAAATCCTACTGATAAATCCTTTACTTCGACTACTATTATATACATGCAGTTAGCAACTATTAAATCATTTTTTTTAAGTCTCAAACGCATATCTATTATTGGAATAATTTTACCTCTTAAATTTATTATACCTTTAGAATATGTTGGGAGTTCTGGAATAAATATAATTTCTTGATTTCCAACAATTTCTACGACCTTTTCAATCTCAACACCGAAGTCTTGTTCATCTACTTTAAATTTTAGATATTTAATTCCCTCATCAGCTAGCCTATAATCTAAATATGGGTCATCTGGAAATCTCATTTAATTCCTCCCCTCTAAAATCTACTCTCTATAAAATCTACATTATATTTTCTTTTTACCTTTATTTATTGAATCTACAATCAATTCGCCTGTTTCAGTGCAAAAACGTATTGTTCGTCCATAATTCATACCTGTGTCTTCTGCTACTATTGGAATATGTAATCCTAAGAGTGTTTTTTTTACTGCTTCAACATTTCTATGCCCTATGCTTGCAATCGATGAATTGCTGTTTCCTAAAAACATTTGAGCTCCACCAGCAATTTTTGCTTTTATATACATTCTGTTTGCACCTATATGTTCCATAGATTTAATAAGCTCATTTATTCCTGTGTCTGCAAATTTGTATTTATTTTCAATGTTAATAGCATCTTTACTATATGGCAACATAACATGTAACATTCCACCAATTCCTGCTATTTTATCTATCAAGCATACTCCTACACAAGAACCAAGTGCATATGTAACCAAAACATTTGGTTTACAGGCTATCTTCATATCTGCAATGTTTACTACTATCTCT
Organism: Clostridioides sp. ZZV14-6387; assembly: GCF_020657835.1. Classification (NCBI taxonomy): domain Bacteria; kingdom Bacillati; phylum Bacillota; class Clostridia; order Peptostreptococcales; family Peptostreptococcaceae; genus Clostridioides; species Clostridioides sp. ZZV14-6387. The sequence goes on along the minus strand of NZ_JAGWCW010000038.1, from coordinate 26,344 downwards.
CTATTCATACTTTTAATCCCAATCTCACCAATATTTCTTTAAGTGAGCTCATTTCTGGAATCATCAATATGTGACTAGTAAAATAATTATCACTCATTTTGAACTTATTTTCTATAAATAAAATTTGGTCACCAACATCTGAAAACCTTATCATAGGTACATTTAGGACAGCTCCAACCATATCTATACACATATCTGGAACTGAAATACTTATGGTCATATCTAACATAGATGCCATAGCATTTACATATGAACTTGCCATAATATTTCCTATTTCTTTAATTGCTGAAATTTCAATACCTTCAATCTCATCCAAAACCGACTCTTCTTTATTAAAAAGAGAATTTAACATAAGTTGGGTGATTGATTCATCCAACAAAAACATAAACATTCCATTAATATCGCCTTTCATATCTAGTAAAATGCATACTACTTTATTTTCTGGACCACCAAGCAAATTTGTTGCTTCATTATATTCAAGTATATTTACCATTGGTATTAATACTTCTATATTACTATTTATCATGGATGCAAGTGCAGTGATTGCATTCCCAGAGCCTATATTACCAATTTCTCTAAGAGCATCTATATGAGCATCATCAAGTTCTAAATAATTTATAATATAAACCCCTCCCTTTAATTATTTCATTTATGTACCTTTCACTATATCAGTGTGTATTTACATTTTTACTTTAAAGCATTTTGCACAACTTTGATTAATGTATCTGTTTTAAAGGGCTTCACTATAAAGTCTAGTGCTCCTAGTTTTATAGCTTCTACAATCATATTTTCTTGTCCTATTGCAGAACACATCACCACCTTAGCATTTGAATCTAACTTTTTTATTTCTTTCAACACCTCTAAACCATCTTTTTTTGGCATTGTAATGTCAAGTAACATCAAATCAGGCTTTTCATCTTTAAATATATTACAAGCTTCTTCTCCATCATTTGCTTCTACTAAATTTCCATAGCCACTTTTACTCAGAGCTTCTTTAATCATCATTCTCATAAAAATAGCATCATCTACTATCAAAATTTTATTTTCCATAAAACTAACTCCTCCATATGTACAACAATAAATGCTTTTATTTCAAATATTGTCTATACTATCTGACTATTTTTCGCTACATAATAAATACATTTCATTGATAAATAAAAGTAATTATTTATGCCATATTATATTCAATTATATTAACACAATTTGTCAATTAAAAAACTTATATATATATTGTAATATATGTTTGGCATTTTGACGAGTTAATAAAAATATAATTGTACAAAACATAAAAAGTTGTCAGAAGTAATCAAATAAAGATAGAATAACCTTATGTTTTTTTATATTCATATAAAATTTTTTTTTCAGATTCATTAAAATTATTTTTGTAGATTTATTTTTATAATCTGCTAAAGTTGTAATCTATAAAAAACGAAAAATGCTTCTCATGCTACTTAAAATATTAAATTACAGGTTTATTTGCTTCTTTACTATATAATTTCTAACTTGCTTAACATCCAAGAAATGGTTATTTAATTACTTAATTGTATTTCTATATATGTATTATCGATTAAATTGTGTTTAGCTTTATACATTATTTTTCTATAATTTTTTTAATTGTTTATTCATAAATTCAAAAATGTTATTATAGTCTGTACTTACAATTTTTTTCTTTTTCACGTTGAAAGTTACAATTTAAATCATGATATTTACAAGTGTTTATTTACAATTTTCCTAACATCATTAGCAACGATTCAAATCAATACTGATATTTTTAAGTACTAAAAAAGCAGTAAATCTTTTATAGACTTACTGCTTATAGTTATTAACAATAAAACTGACTGTAATAAACATATTGATTCTTCAACATATTTATTACAATCAGCAACTTTCAATAAAATATCATGCAAACATTCTAATTTACTCCATGTATCTTTATTCATATAAAGGCACTGATTATTAGAACATTTCATCTCCACTCTTAAAACCAAAAGCTGGATGGAAATCGAATTTCACTGCACCCACAGCAACGTTTGGTCCAACAACTTTTTTAATTCTGTAAATACCCTCGTTACCAAAACCAGCACATAGTTCAATAGCTGTACATCCCTTTTCTACCATTTCTTTGGCTACAACTTCTGCTTCATCATAATTTTCCACACCAATAACATTCATATTTATTGTATCAGATGGAATAACTGCTATTTGCTTCTCAGCATTAAGACCTTTAGCAACATAAATAAATGCACATTCAAACATAGGAAAATCCCCCTTTATAGTTCATGTATGAAAACTATAAAATTTTCAAACACTCTATTGTCTTGCCTCTAACATTTACCAATTTATAATACCCCTCCATCTGACATATGTCAATAAAAAATTACATATACTCAATATAATGCAAATCTAGTTTATTCCTATGTAAATATGAATTTCATGTTTATCAGAATCATAGGTATTACCTTGGTATTCTTCAAAATCACTTATATAATTTCTATCAAAATCCATTTGCCAAAATTCAGCCCAGAAATCTCCTATCGCTTTGTGAATATCTCCTACTACAATAAATTTTGCATACTTACCTGCTGGTATAACTTTACTTATAACAATTTCTTCCACAGTATTATTAGTATTTAATTCATCTAAATTGATATCTTTATCAGCATCACTATTTACTTCACAACACGCAACAAAGTTATATGGATTTGTAAAATCGCCTTGATAATCTGTATATAAGCCTATTGTCTTTTCATTCTTTTTACCTTTTATAGAATTATATATACCTTTTCCCATAAATCTCTTCCATGACTCACCTATATCTTTTACTGCTTGTCCATCTTGATTTGTAGTTTCTTTTGATATTCCTACAACTATTTTCTCACTTATGTTTACTATTTCATAATCCATACTTTATACCTCACTTTGTTTTTATTAATCTATTTTAATATTAAATTTATTTAATTAAATTATAACTTATAATATACGACACCTTTATGTCATATTTTTAATATAATTAGACTTAGTGAAATATTTTGCAATTAATAAATTTCAAATGATTCTTTTAATCAAAGTATTATAATGAGTAAATTTTAGATAACCCTTTCAATCTAATTATTACATTATCTCTAACCTCTTTAGGTTCAAGTATTTCAACACTATCTCCAAAAGATAAAATATAACCATAAATCCACTCACCAATAGGAAATTCAGCGATTACATCATATGTATTATCTTTGTTTTTAGTTATTAAATCTTTATTAAAATCATCAAACACTCTAAAAAGCATCTTCTCTTTAAATCTCAATTTCAGGGTTACAGTATTTTCCTTAATCACCTTAGAATCATCAAAACATACATCTTCTATTATCTTTCTTGAAAACACTTCTTCTTTCACAACTAAGTTTTTTATTCTACTAATTCTAAATATCCTAAAATCGTCCTTTAATCTACAAAATCCATATAAATACCAAGTCTTACTCTTATACATAAGTTTCATAGGTTCGACAGTTCTATTTGTTTGACTTGACATGCTATTTACATAATTAAAATTTATGGCATTACGCCTTAAAATAGCTTCTTTTATTTTTGTAAATTTGTCATCTTCATTAAAATTACTTCCCCATTCAGTAAAATCTATTTCAATCCAATTTGCAAAGTTCTGCTCTCCAAATATTGAACCAATTTTATTTACTACTGAATTTATTTCTGGATACTTTGTTGCTTGTAAGGTTTTGAGCGCCACTATCAAACTCTCTTTATCTTCATTTGATAATATGGTCTTATCTATAGAATATTCTTCTATTAAAGATATCCCTCCCCCCTTACCTTTTGTCATATATACTGGTACTCCTGACATAGATAGAGTTTCTATATCTCTATATATAGTTCTTGTAGAAACTTCAAACCTCTCTGCCAACTCTTTGGCAGTTACCAGTTTCTTATTTAAAAGTATTACTATTATTTCTGTTAATCTATTGATTTTCATTTACTACCACCTACTAGAATCATTATTATTTAATCTAAGTTAGTTGTACTAACTTTTAATAGTTAATTTAAGTCTTATATTTATTCAAATCTTAAAATACTTTTATTCATTTTAAAATTTCAATTTACTCTTTCTTAGTTTTATATTATTTATTTTAAAGCTTTTTATCTATTATTCCTACAATATTTAAATAATTTTTTAGGAATGAATAATATTACAATATATTGAAAAATATGCAATATTTTACATTTTTTTCGTTGACAATGTTAAATTTTTGTTTTATCCTTATTTAAGGACATGTTAATGACATTTCTGAAACTTATTTAAAATGGTATTTTTTATAATATACAGGAAAACGTATTATATCTAAGAAAACGTATTTTTTATTTTAAATAAGTAAAATACTTATTCTTTTTGGGGAGGAAATCATGGAAAGTAATAAAAAACATTTTATTCAAGTATTTTTAACTTGCTTAATATTAGTAGTAATATGTGAATTTATAGGGCAAAGAACTATAGCTATTGGAAAAGCTTCTATAGTACTATTTCCTATGCTCTACGCAGTTATAATTGGACTTATAATAACACCAGATTTATTAGGGAAAAAAATTAAAGCACTTAAAAAAGTCATTGGAGAAAAAGAAATAAATATTGCTGGAGAAGTTGTTGGAATTGCACTAGTAATGCTTGGTATAAAGTATGGTACTACAGTTGGTCCAAACATTGATAAGATAATTCAAGCTGGACCAGCATTCATAGCTCAAGAATTTGGTCATATACTTGCACCAATCGTTGCATTACCTCTTGCATTAATGTTTGGTATGAAAAGAGAAGCTGTTGGAGCTACTGCAAGTATCAGCCGTGAACCTTCTTTAGGAGTTATATCTGAGAAATATGGAATAAATTCTCCAGAAGGTAGTGGTGTACTTGGCACATATTTAATGGGTACAGTTCTTGGTACTATATACTTTAGTGTACTAGGTTCGGTCTCTATTTATAGTGGTCTTCATCCATATGCTTTGGGAATGGCTTGTGGTGTTGGTAGTGGAAGTATGATGACTGCCGCTGCTGGTTCATTATCTACTATGGTTCCACCTGAAATGGCAGATACAATACTTGCCTATGCAGCAACAAGCAATATGATGTCTAGTATAACAGGAATTATATTCTTAGTTTTTGTATCCTTACCATTTACTAATTTCATGTATAAAATTTTAGAACCTAAATTTTCTAGAAATAAAAAAACTAAAGAAATTGAAACAACAGAAGGAGAGTGCTAATAAATGTTTGCTAATTTAAATTTGAAGAAAAGTTCATTTCAATTATTGGTTATGTCTGTCATTGGAGTTATAATTCTTATAGGACAAAGAATTAGCGTGGGTACATCTATAGTTACAGCTCTTCCTGGAATGGTTATGTTAATATTAGCTGCTATGGCTGCTATGATTGTAAAGGATTTATTTCCTAAATCAATATTTCCAGCTTTTGGATTTGCAACTATAATAGGTCTTTTACTTAGTATGCCATATAGCCCAACATCTGAAGTATTCTTAACAAATACTAATAATATTAACTTTATGGCTATAACTACTCCACTACTAGCTTTTGCAGGAATTTCTGTTGGAAATAAAATAGAATCTTTAAAAGAGATGTCATGGAAAATAGTTATAATATCACTTATTGTTTTCACAACTATATTCTTTGCATGTGCGAGTATAGCTCATATAGTTTTAAGTATTCAAGGTAAAATATAGGAGGAATTTATTATGAATAAAGAACAATTAAAATCTCTAGTAATAAAAACTATAGATGAAAATAGAGAAAAAATATTAAAAATAGGTCAAGGAATATATAAAAATCCAGAGTATGGATATAAAGAATTTAAAACTACAGAAGCTGTTTCAAACTTCTTTGAACAAGAATTAAACTTATCTGTAGAAAAAAATATAGCCGTAACAGGATGTAAGGCAGATGCAAATACTAATAAAAAAGGCCCTCATATATCTATACTTGGAGAATTGGATGGCATATCATGTAAAGAACATAAAGATGCTAATGAAATAGGTGCTTCTCATACTTGTGGACACAATATTCAAATAGCTGGAATGTTAGGTGCAGCTGTTGGTCTAGTAAAAAGTGGTGTTTTAGAACATCTAGATGGTAAAGTATCTTTTATGGCTACTCCAGCTGAAGAATTTATTGAGTTAGAATATAGAGAACAATTAAAAAAAGAAGGAAAGATAACTTACTTTGGTGGAAAACAAGAGTTAATAAAAAGAGGTTATTTTGATGATATAGACATATCTATGATGTTTCACTCTTCTGACTTAGGGGAAGATAAAGCTTTAGTAGGTCCTGAGAGTAATGGATTTGTTGGAAAAAAAGTTAAATTTATAGGTAAAGAATCTCATGCTGGTTCTGCTCCACATGATGGTATAAATGCTTTAAATGCAGCAATGCTTGCTATAAACAACGTAAACGCACTTAGAGAAACGTTTAAAGAATCTGAAAGAGTTAGATTCCACCCTATCATCACAAAAGGTGGAGATATAGTAAATGTTGTTCCTGCTGATGTCCATATGGAATCATATGTAAGAGCTAGAACTATAAACGGTATGATTGATGCTAATTCAAGGATAAATAAAGCCTTAATGGCTGGTGGAATGGCAGTTGGAGCTGAGGTCGAAATAACTGAAATCCCTGGCTACTTACCAATATTACGATACAAAAATCTTGATAATTTATTTAAAAATAATCTTGAAGATTTAGGTCTAGAGGGAAAAGTTGTTGATGGTGGAGACTTTACAGGTTCTTTTGATTTTGGTGATGTATCTCATATAATGCCTACTCTTCATCCTATGATTGGCGGTGTAAAAGGTGCTCTTCATACAAGAGATTTTGAAATAGTTGATGAAGATTTGGCTTACATAATCCCTGCAAAAGCAATGGCACTTACAGTTGTAGACCTTCTTTTTGATAATGCTAAAGATGCTAAAAACATATTAGATGCCTTTACTCCAGTTATGACTAAAGAAGAATATCTAACATTTTTAGAAAAACACGATAAAACTTTATAAGTATATTTTTATAGTACAAAAGATGGTATATGCCTTAAAAGCTATACCATCTTTTCTTACATTTCTCTTTATTTTTAGAATACCTTATTACCAAGCTTTTACTTTTCCAATAAAATACATAGCATAAATCACAACCAAAATAAAACATATTATTCTTAGTAAAATCCCTAATATTATTTAGAAAAAATATAACAAAGAGATTGACCCTCACGTATAGTGATAGTATACAGTGGTAGTTAGGGATAGAGTTAATAAGTAAATACTATTTCTTGCAAATATAATATTAGCTATGTCTCAATTACCAGAGTATGAAAGAAGGTGAATTAAAATGATGACAGTAAAACAGGTTTCTTCGATAACTGGTATTAGTATACGTACTCTACAGTTTTATGACGAAATTGATTTATTTAAACCCACAGAAATAACGAGCGCTGGATATAGATTATATGATGAAAAAGCATTAGAAGTTTTACAACAAATTCTATTTTTCAAAGAACTTGATTTTACATTAAAAGAAATTAAAGTAATCATGGAAAATCCTAAATTTGATATGATTACTACATTTGAGAATCAACGAGAACTAATTCAAATAAAAAGGGATAGATTAAATGCTCTATTAGAGTTACTTGATAAACTTATAAAAGGAGAAAAATGTATGGATTTTAAAGATTTTAATATGGATGAATATTTTCGTATATTAACTGAGTTCAAAGAAACTCATACTGATGGAATTATCAAGCAATTTGGAAGTGTTGAAAACTTTGATGAAATGATTTCAGAAATGAAGTCTAATGAAAACAAAATAGCTGATATGGCAACTAAACAGTATGGAAGTATCGAAAAATACACAAAAGCTATGGAAAGTAATCTTCAAAATTTTATATCTAATGGCTCTACTATTGACCAAGCAGAAGTATTTAACCTTATAAAAAAAAGTGATGATATTACAAAAAAACTTACAGAGAATCTAAGTAAAGATGTTACATCTTTGGATATTCAAGAATTAGTTGGAGAACTAATTTCCTTTACTAATAAAATTAATAATGGTATTGATATGGGAGATAACTATTGGTCTATTACGTCTGAAAATTATATATCAAATCCTACATTTATTGAAATTAATGATAAGAAATATGGAGATGGGGCATCAAAATTTATTGGGCTTGCCCTAAAAGCATATCTTGAAAAGTAACAACTTTACACTATAGTTATTATTTCATCTTATAAGTTGCTAATCCTATAAAGAATTAGTGCTAGCCCTACAAAGCTCACAAAAAGTAGCATCTGTAGATAATATAAATATTTACTGGTGCTACTCACTTTAAAACTTTTAAGACTCTGTTGAAGTATAAATATAAGTATGATATATTCTTTCTAACTATACAAATTTCTATTTTAATTTAAGGTGGTGAAAAAATGTTTGAAAAAACATTTAATGCAGGAAACCTAATTGTAAATAATTGGTTATACCCTATTCAAGACGGTTTTGTCTTGATTGATACTGGATATGAAAATGGTTTTAAACATTTCAAAAAACAAATATTCAAATCCAACATAAAAATCAAAGACATTAGATACATATTTCTAACTCATGCCCATGATGACCATGCAGGTTTTATAAATCAGATTTTAGAAGAATCTCCTAATACAAAAATTGTCATGCATGATAAAGCTTTAAAAGCTCTATATAAAGGACAAAACTCTTTTATTGGTGGATGCACAAGTCGTACCGCTTTTCTCTTTTGTCAAATTATGAAACTATTTGGAAAAGGTGGACATTGTTTTCCTACACTAAAGCAAGAGTTTGAAAAAAGATGTATTCTTATCTCTGACAATAATCTAAAAGAAATTGAAAAAGAATTAAATGGAAAAATCATAGAAACACCAGGACATACTTCTGATTCAATTTCCCTACTACTTAATAATGGGACTTTATTTTGTGGAGATTCTGCAATGAATGGCTTTCCAAGTATTCATAAAATCACCATATTTGCAGAAAATAAAATGGAATTTGCTCAGTCTTGGGAAACAATTATAAATACAAAACCCAAAATGATTTATCCTGGACATGGAAAACCATTTGAATGTAGCAAATTAGAACAGAATCTGCACTATATACATAAGATAACTTTATATCATCTACACAATTCAAATGATATCCATAGATTTTTATAAAAAGTACAAAACAAATTCCTTTAAAACTGATTTATTATTTTTTAAATATTCTCCACACTTTGAATAGAATATAGTAGAATCTAACTAATTTATACGATAGCATCCTTTTCCAGCTTCCTTTGCTGAATAAAGGGCTTCGTCTGCTTTACTATACAACTCTTCAAAATTGATAATATTTTCATCACAAATAGAGCATCCTAAACTGATATGAAATACATAGTTATCCCTTGATAAATCTTCCATATCATTTAATACTTCAAATAATTTTTCAAATCGTATCCTACACTTCTCTTCATCAGTTAATTCTACAGAATAGATAGCAAACTCATCACCACCTAATCTTAATGCAATACTATCATAAAACACATTTCTTATATTTTCAGCTACAGCTTTTAGATAATAATCTCCTACTATATGACCATAAGAATCATTAATATACTTAAAATCATCTATATCAATAAGAATAAAAGCACCATATTTTTGTTTAGACATGAGTTTTTCAATCATCTCGACTCCAGAACCTCGATTATATATACCTGTCAATAAATCAATTTCCGATTTTTCTCGATACTTAATATAGTTTTCTACACTTTCAATACGGTCATTTAAAATAAAGAAATTAACACCAACAGATAAAAAATAAAATGTAACTAAATCGACTAGGTCTGCCATAAACATATCTATATCCTTTGCTATAAAACAACAGATACCATAAACTATAGAAATTATTGTTATATAAAGAATGATTCTCCAAGGTTTATCTAATATGAATAGAGGAAGTACACATATGAATACCATGATTGTAATTGAAGGTTCTGTTTTATCTAAAAAAGTTCCCATTAAAATACCCATTATCATAACTGGCGTTAATACTCCATAAAAAATACATGTTATATATTTAGTGTGTTCTTTTAAATAAAATTTACAAAGGATATGAAGAATAAGAAAATATCCAAATATAAGAAAAAATTCTGTATTAAAAGTAACTACTTCTGATAAAGTCAATCCAAATATAAGAACCATAGTTGAAATAGTAAGCCCTACTAGTGATAGGCCATTCAAACTATGGTAATTTCTAATTCTAATTTCAGACTGATACAAATCCATCTTCTTTGCTCTAAAATTTCTTAATAGTGTCTCTAGCATCATATCCTCCTTATGCATCACCTATACTTGCTTATGAATCATTTAATACTTCTATAGTACAAATACAATACTCTTATAAATGAAATCTTCTATTTCTGATTAATTTAAAAAGTGATTTAACTACAGTATTTTTTATAGTTTAAAGGATTTCTCTAAGAATTTATAATTATAAATGGTTTATATTCCCATTAGACTTTCTATAAAAAGATGCTAATATTAACATATATTTTAAATAAACCTACAAATATCTTAATTTTAATTTAATATTCCTTTACTTATTACTCGGATATATTATATCATTTCAATATATAAAAGTCATTAAAAAGCACCACTCTAGAAAGATATACATACATCTCTAGAAATTTATATTACTAATTTACATAAATTATCGGTGTAGATAATTTTTATATTATATATATATTATAAAAAACTAATAATTGATTTTTTCTTTTCGATTTTGAATCAAATCTACACTCTAAGCATTCTAAAAGCTTAACATTTTATTAGATTATTACTTTAATAACTTAATCTTCCACTAGCTTTTTCTAAAATTTTATTTTAAAATTAAATTTAAAGTGTATATGTTATTCAAATACATTAGATATAATTCGTCATTAATTTACTTAAATCATATTTAATTAACACTACTCATACAGAAAATTCAGAAAATTACATTGACATAGTTAAAAGTTTATTTTATACTTTTTTTAGGACATATTGTGGACACGTCTTAAATCGACAATCATAATTTTAATTATAAATTTGACCACAATACTTATTTTTTAATTATTAGGGAGGGATATTATGAATGATAACGTAGTTAAGAAGAAAAATTTTTTTGACAGAACATTAAACAGGATAGAAACTGTTGGTAATAAACTACCAGACCCAGTTACAATATTTTTAGGACTATGTGTACTTTTACTTATACTATCTAGTATAGTTGGCTCTATGGGTATATCAGTAGTTCATCCTGGTACAGGAGAAACCATAAAAGCTGTAAATCTATTGACTGTAGAACAGCTTCAAATTCTTCTAGGAAATATAGTTAGTAATTTTCAAGGATTTGCTCCTTTAGGATTAGTTTTAGTAACTATGATAGGTGCTGGTGTATGTGATAAAACTGGACTTATGACAGCAACAATCAAAGCATCAGTAAGCAAGATTCCTGAAACAAAAGTAACTCTTGTTGTAATGACTATAGGTATGCTTGCCAATATTGCATCAGATGCAGGTACAATACTATTTCCACCACTAGCTGCACTTGTATACCTTGGTGTTGGTAGACATCCTCTTATAGGTTTATTTTCTGGGTATGCAGCAGTCTGTCTAGGATTTGCTGCAAATATTATGATAAGTGTCAATGATATACTTGCTGCAAGTTTTACAGTTCCAGCAGCCCAAATGATTGACTCTGGATTTCAAGCTAATGCAACAATGAACTTATTCTTTATGATAGCATCAACTTTTGTTTTAATACTGTTAGCAACATGGGTAACGGAAAAGATTGTAGCGCCTAGATTTGGTAAGTATGAAGGAAATGCAGAATTAGATGTTGATGGTAGTCTTAATGATGCAGAAAAAAAAGGTCTTAAAAGGGCTGGTATAAGTATATTAATATATGCAGCAATCATAATAGCTCTTAGTGTAATTGGTAAAAAACCATTCTTAGCTGACCCAGAAACAGGAGACTTACTATCAAACAATGCTCCTCTTATGAAAGGTATGGTACCTATAATAGCATTAGCATTTTTTATACCTGGTGTTGTATATGGAAAAACTATAGGTAAGATAAAAAAGGACAAGGATGTTGTCTCTATAATGGCTGGTGCAATGAGTGATATGGGTGGATATATAATACTAGCATTTGCAGCTTCACAATTTTTACAGTTGTTTACAAATAGTAATTTAGGTTTAATACTAGCTGTAAAAGGTGGAGAATTTTTAAAATCAGCAGGAATAAATGGACCTTTATTATTGATAGGATTTATTATCTTATCTTGTTTTATAAATTTATTTATAGGTAGTGCATCTGCAAAATGGGCTATCCTTGCACCTATATTTGTACCAATGTTTATGATGGTTGGATACAATCCAGCACTTACTCAAATGGCTTATCGTATAGGTGATTGTATAACAAATCCACTTAGTCCATTATTCCCATACTTCCCTATTATATTAGCATTTACGAGAAAATATGATAAAGATGCTGGTATGGGTACTGTAATAGCTAACATGTTACCATACTCAATCTCATTCTTAATAGTATGGACTATATTATTGATATTATTTATGGTATTTAATATTCCATTAGGACCTGGAATACTACCTTCATATAGTATGTAATTTAATTAAATCTTTCTAAAAGGAGAAAAATTTATGTTAGATAAAAATAGACTTATAAATAATTTTATGGATATGGTTAAAATTGATAGTCCCTCTAATCAAGAATTAGAAATGTCTAAATGGCTTGTAAACTACTTAAAAGAAAGAAATATAGATGCCATTATAGATGATGCTGGTGAAAAATATGGTGGTAATACAGGAAATGTTATTGCCTATATAAAAGGTGAAGAAGGAAGTAGACCTCTTTGTTTATGTGCACATATGGACCAAGTTCAACCTTGTTTAGGTGTAAAGCCTGTACTAGATGGTAACATAGTTAGAAGTGATGGTACTACTACACTTGGTGCAGATGATAAGGCTGGAATAGCTGCTATACTTGAAGCATTAGAACATGTTATTACAGAAAAAATCCCACATAGAGATATTTATCTTTGTTTTACAATCTGTGAGGAAGCTGGTATGCATGGTGTTAAAAACTTTAATCCTGACAACTTACCTTGTAAAGATATGGTGATTTTAGATTCTGGTGGAGCTATTGGTTCGATAGCATATAAAGCTCCTGCTCAGCAATCTATAAAAATCTCTTTTTATGGTAAGAAAGCACATGCTGGTATAGAGCCTGAAAAAGGCATAAATGCTATATTGGTAGCTTCTCATGCAATAAGTAATATGCATATAGGCAGAATAGATTCATTAACTACTTCAAACATAGGTAAGATAGAAGGTGGTGGAGCTACAAATATAGTAACTGACAAGGTTACATTGACTGCTGAAATTAGGTCTCATATACCTGAAACTTTAGAGTATGAACTTAATCATATGGAGAAGTGTTGCAAAGATGCTGCATCTAAATTTAATACTACTTATACTTTTGAGCATAATATGTCTTATCCTAGTTTTGAACTTAGTAGAGATAGTCATGTATTCAAATTGAGTGAAGAAGCAATAAGACAAGTTGGTGTTGTTCCAAACCCAATGGTAATTGGTGGTGGAAGTGATGCAAATATATTAGCTAATCTTGGATATAACTGTGCTATATTGAGTCTAGGTATGTATGATGTTCACACAGTTAATGAATACGTAAATATAGATGAATTGTATGATACTGCTAAAATAGTTTATCATATGATTAAATTATAAATATTACAACAGATATCTTAAAATTATAAAACTAAAAACCTATGTATTTTCAACTTTATAAGTTATATCTTAAAAGCTTGTTTTACATAGGTTTTAGTATTTTATATAATAATTTATTGCAGTAGTTGATGCAGTTTTTTAAAATAATATTTCAGTAATATTTTTAGGTCTTCCTCCACCAATGCTAGTTTCTTTTGCACATATCCTACCTAGGTCTGCACTCACTATTTTATTTAATATACGCCTTGCACTTCTTTCACTTACATTTAGATATTCTGCTAATTCTTTTGAATCATAAATCTTACTTTGCCTATTCTCACTTATAGCAATAATTTTTGCAACTGATTCACAACTCATTCCAGTCTTTTTAGATATATCTATTACTTTTTCATCAGACAACATTAAAGAATAATTTAATTCATTTTCTGAGGCTAAAGGACCTCTTATATTTTCATCTTCATCTACTAAATATATGCCAATTTCTTTTGAATCTATAGAGCGTCTTAATGCTTTATGTGCATTATTCTCAGCTTGATATGCAGTTACTCCAGTACCAATTCCTATACTAAGAGAAAATCCCATATCTTTTATATCTCTCTTCAGTTTAAATAACTTATCGTAGTTATACTCATTATCAGCTACTCCTTTATGGACAAATACAACATAATCATTTCTTCCAAATAAAAATAGGGAGCCTTGAATACTTCTCACATAGTTTACTACAAGCTTATCCATATCTGATTTTTTTATCATATCAGAATAATAGTTATCTATCTTCTCTTTATAATCTATTATACTCAAGATTTCAACAGCAATTTGAGAAAATCTAGCCTTACTTAGAGCATATTCACTCTTTACTTTCTCATAACTTTCTTTGATTAATTGTATAGTAGCTTGTAGACGAAATGCTGGATAACCTCTTTCTTTTAATTCATTATATACTGCTCCGAAACCAGTTAACATTATATCTGTTTTATTTTCTTCAAATAATTTTATATGCCATTCTACAAGCTCAGATTCTCCTACTTCCAAAGAAAACGGATTACAAAACACACTTGTAGCTTTTATATCAAATTCTTTAAGTGCATCTTCTACAACATATCTATCTACTACATCTATACTGAATTTATCTAACTTTATATCCTCACTTTTTATTGCCCAAAATGCCTTCATTATGCTTGTACCACTTCTTGGTACAAATGAATGTGGTTTGCTTATCTCATACTTAGATTTTATAAACTCATAAACTGCACATCCTGTAAATATAATAGCATCACATTCATCTTCACATTTAGAAATAACTTCTATTGTATCTACCACTTTTTCTCTTACATATATTTTAGTTTCTAAATCACTGTCTATCTGTTTTAAATCATCCTTTATCTTAAACCCAGAGTCTGAAGGGCCTATAATACCCACTATCATAAACTTCGCTCCTAATCCATCAATTTTATACTTTCTAAAAATTATATCCTCATTACTTTCTATTTTTATTTAATTTATTATCTCACATTCTATATTTATGGTAAAGAACTTCTATACAAACATCTATAGTATTATATAGATAATTTTTCTACAAAAGGTAATGTCTATAGGAAATTAATCCCCAATTTAAAACATATATTATTTCATGAAAAAATATATCTTAAAATACAAAAATAACTATGTAGATTTAAGATTAGATAAATTGATTTTATATCTATTCATTATAAAATATACATAGCTATTTCTATTCTGTTTAAAATATTCATATTTATTAGAATAGCAGATAATTTTTATCTAATTAATATTATCTTAATTTCATAACTATTCATCTGCCATACGATAGCCTACTCCAACTTCAGTCAAAATATACTCTGGTTGAGCAGGGTTTTTTTCGATTTTTCTCCTTATACTTGCCATAAATACTCTAAGGGACTGGTTTTCACTTTCATAGTAATTTCCCCAGACCTTATCTATTATAAATTTATGAGTTAAAACTCTTCCTGAATACTTAGACATTAATTCAATAATCTTATATTCAATTGGAGTTAAATGTATTTCTTTATCATTAATTAAAACAGTATGATTTTCATAATCTATCTTTAGATTTTTAACTTCAAAAACCTTTGGAGTATCATTGTTTATATTACCTTGTTGAGCCTTATTTCTAAGAGCTACACGCACTCTAGCTAAAAGCTCTGTTACACTAAAAGGTTTGGTCAAATAATCGTCAGCTCCTCCATCCAAAGCCTCAACTTTATCTCTTTCATGTTCTCTTGCTGAAACAACGATTATTTTGTTATTTTTAGCACATGCTCTAACTCGTCCTATTACTTCAATTCCATCAATATCTGGTAGACCTAAATCTAAAATTATTAAGTCTGGGTCAAGAGAATGTATAAGTGATATGGCGGTTCCTCCATTATCAGTCTCTACACACCTATAACTTTGAGTTTCAAGAGACACCTTTATAAATTTACAAATTGGCTTGTCATCTTCTACAATTAGAACTAATGGCTTTATTTCCACTCGCCTTTCGCCTCCTCTTCATATATAGGTATACTAAATCTAAATGTAGCTCCTCCAGAAGAATTATTAAAAGCTATAATTTCTCCTCCATGAGCTTCTACTATAGACTTACATATCTCTAATCCAAGACCAATCCCTCTTCTTTCAAGATTTCTAGATTTATTCTTAGTATAAAATCTATTAAAGATATTATCAATATCTTCATTTGGTATTCCTTTTCCATTATCTGAAACTGCAAATAGAACTTGATTTGACTCTTTATTTACAGTTAATTCTATTTTGGAATCTTTAGGTGTATGTCTTATAGCATTATCGATTAAGTTTACTAAAACTTGTTCTATTAACAATACATCTACATGAACTACTATTATTTCTTCTGGAATATTAGTTTGTATATCCCTATTATTAGCAAACTTTTTCACTCTTAGTATAGATTCTGCTATTATTTCATCAACAACTTCTGGTCGTTTTTCAATATCCAATTTGCCTTCATCTATTCTAGTCATACTAAGTATGTTCTCAACAGAATGAGTCAGCCAACTTGTATCTTCATATATATTTTTTACTAATTCTACTCTAGTTTCTTTGTCTATCATATCATCATTTTCAAGTATTGTTGAAGATGAACCTAATATGCTTGTAAGTGGAGTTCTTAAATCATGAGAGATTGATCTAAGTAAATTGCCTCTTAATCTCTCTCTTTCTGCCTCAAGATTAGCTTTTTTATTCTTTTCAAATAAATTTTCTCTATCGATTGCCAATGCAACCTGTGTCGAAACAGCTTCTAACAATATCTTTTCATTTTCTGTAATAATATCTATTTTAAAACATGCAATACCTATAACACCAAGTACATTCGATTCTTGACCTTTTATAGGAAAGTAGTATGCACTACTCTTTTTACAATATTTTGTTCCGATTCCAACTGGTTCGCCTGTCCTAAAAGCTTCTTTTATAGCTTCCTTTTCTAATACTGAATGGAATATGTTCTCACTCCCATCATTGTTACAAATATAGATACTTGGCTTACCTAAATTATTATCGCCATCTGAAATGGTTACTATAACAGTTCTATTTAACATGTTTACTAAATTAGTCCCACAAAACTCAATAATTTGATTCTTATTTTTTGCTTTAAGTAATGTTTTATTGTT
Source organism: Clostridioides sp. ZZV14-6387 (assembly GCF_020657835.1). Taxonomy (NCBI): domain Bacteria; kingdom Bacillati; phylum Bacillota; class Clostridia; order Peptostreptococcales; family Peptostreptococcaceae; genus Clostridioides; species Clostridioides sp. ZZV14-6387. The sequence continues at coordinate 8,813 of NZ_JAGWCW010000038.1, read as the reverse complement.
CTCATAAAGCAACCTTATCATTTTTTCTCTTTTATGAGAAAGTCTCACTTCTCTTTTTATTCTAGAAGTTAGGGTACTTGTTATAATAGCTGCCATCAGCATAATACAAAATGTTATAGGATAATCCTTCCTATAGGCTAAAAAAGTATATAATGGATGTGTAAAGAAAAAGTTAAATGATAGCACTCCTATTACTGAAGAAAGTATTCCAAAAAAATACCCATACGTTATACTTGTAGCAAACAGCACACCTAATATGTATACCAATATAATATTAGATTCATTAAAACCTACCTTTTCAAAAACTACTGATATTCCAGTAGCAATCATCATAACCAATATAGTTTTTATGAAGTCCTTAATAATCACCTTTCTACTGAGATAATCATCTTCATCATAATCATACTCTTTTAAGTCTTCATGATGTAGTCGTTCCTTTTTCATCTACTACAATTCCTCCTTATTGTTACTGTTTAAATTGACTCTATTGTATATAATACAATTTTATCATAATAAATTCAATCAATACATTTAATTAGTTTATCTAAATTACTAAAAGGTGCTGTCTTAAAATGAAAGTAAATCTCTATTTCAAAACAGCACCTCTATATATTTAAATTACTAATTTTATTTTATACTTAAATCATTAGTTTATTCAACTTTATAAATTATAATATCTTAATATTTGATTTCTAGAACATTTTTATCCAACGAGCATAAATATAAAGTGGGCACATATACCTGCACATAAACCACCTATTGTATGTGAAAGTATTGCTTTACCAGCTAATGGTCTTGCTTCTAAAGCATCCATCATACCTATGTGTGTACTTAGGTATCCACTCCAACACATACCCATAGCTGTAAATACTGCTATATCATTAGGAGTTATAGCACCTGATTTTATAAATTCTGGTACTAAAGATATCGCTGCTCCAACAGCTCCTAATGCAGTTACAGGGAATGCGATTGCTTCTGGTGATGTGAATCCAAATAATGGCTCTATTATGAAGCTAATTTTATCACCAATAGCAGGTAATAATTTTATACCTTCATATGCAGCTCCTGTGTAAACAGCCTGACCTGTAGCAGGGTCTGTAGATGGTCCAAAAGTTAATAACATAACCAATGTACAAACTACTAAAACTCCTGGTATTATAGCCATACCCATTTCAACACCTAACTTACCACCTTCAAGTATAGCATCCAATCCTCTTTGGAATACATTACCATCTCTTATTTCTCTAAACTCTTCAATTTTTGTACCTTTTTCATTTACTTGTTTTTCAGTATCGCTTTTAGGGTCATAATTATAATACTTTTTAGTAAAAGTCAACATAATTCTAACACTAATAATACTACCTATTATTGCCCCAACATTACCTATTATAGCTGGTAGTACATATTCTTTACCTTGAGCTATCATGAAAGTCGTTACAATAAGCCCCATACCAAAGGCTGTTCCTAAGTTACATAAAGCAGGTATCTGATACTTCTTAAAATATTGTGTAAATGTTTTGTCTTTAGCAAATGGTATAATAGCTGGATTATCAGATAAATATGTTGCAACTACTCCTGCTATACTAGCACCAGGTAAGCCCCATATAGGTCTCATAAGACCCTTAAATATCTTATTAACTAAAGATATTACTCCGAATTCTGAAAGCAATGCACTAAGTGCACCTGCAAGAACTGCCATCGCCATTATTAAAAATACTGTATCTAATAAAAGCGCATGTGCTGTACTCATTATTACTTTAAACATCATACCTGCACCCATGATGCTTCCTACATATCCAAATCCTACCGCCAATAGTACAATAAATACGAAGGTTTCCATACTTACTGCCTTGACTCTTCTCTTATCCGACAGCTTTTCCATCTTGAAATCTTCCCCCTTTTCAATTTAAATTAAGGTTTCTAGCATTGGTACAAATTTTTTGGTACAAACTGAACACTAAAACTTACATCTGTAATGCAAGTTGTCAGTTTTTTGAAATAAAAAAAAACTATTTCTATAGAATAAGAACATCTTTTCTAATTTAGATATTCTTATTCTATTTTATGTTATTATATTATCATCCTTTTACCTAAAAGTCAATTTTTTCTATTTTTGTGGCTTAATTTTATTTATACCCTTCTTATATTTTTCATTTTCTTTTATTTTGGTAAACATTCCATATAAGTTTACTTTTCTAAATACTGTAGTTATAAATACCAGTCCCAACGCAATTGAACTTGCACAGGATAATGTACTTACACCATACTCTACTGCTTTGATATAATTATTTGTCAAAACAGAATACATAGTATTATATATTCCATAACCTGGTACTAATATTATTAGACAACATACACTTAATGTGGTTGCTGGAGTCATATAAATTCTAGCACATAACTCACAATATATTGCAAAACATACTGTAGCTATAAAGAAACACAAGTTTTCTGTCACACCCATATTCAAACAAAATTTATATGAAAACCAAGCGATACTTCCACCTATACCAGATAGTATCAAATTCTTTCCTTTCATATTAAATAGCACTCCAAAGCTTAAGGCTGTAAAAAAAGCTGCTATTACCTCTATAAACAAATGCATTTATATCCCCCCTAACTTGAAGTACAATCCAAGTACCAAGAACATTCCTACCGCTATAGATACACCTATAAAAAATACTTCTGCTAACTTTGCAAGACCAGAAATCAATTGTCCATCTAATAAATCTCTTAAAGCATTAGTCAGTGCTAGACCAGGTACTAATAACATTATCGCTCCTGCTATCAGATGGTCTATTGTCTTTATAAACCCAAGCTTCAAGATTATAATAGAACAAAGAGCTATAATAACTGCTCCGATTGCATTTACAAAGAAGTCATTTAATGATGATTTATTTAAGTACATAGTAACAAACTTAGTCAAAATTCCCACAGTAAATGCGGCTATAAACTCTTCTATATTTCCTCCAAATAGTATCGAAAATGTCGCTGCTGCAATGCCTGCAAAAAATATTGTTATTAAATCTGAATAGTAGTTATCTTCACTTATCTCATCTAAAATTTTTTCACATAATTCAATATCTAAATTATTTATACTTATTGCCCTTGATAATGAGTTAACCTCATGAACCAAGTTTAGGTCTACCCTTCTTGAGCTTATTCTTTTAATTGCTGAATGTAATTTTCCATCTACAAACACAGATGCCATTACAGCTGTTGGGGTCGCAAATACATCTACATGGTCTATTCCAAAAGATTGACATATTCTAGCTATCGTTTCTTCAACTCTATAAGTTTCTCCTCCACTTTGCAACATAGCTTTACCTGCGTTTGAGGAAAAGTTTAAAATTCTATCTATATCCACAAAACATATCTCCCATTCTTTTATAGTATTATTCATATTTTATTACAAGATATTATTTATTTAAACTATTTTAAATAAACAATATCCAATATTTACATTTTATGAAAAAACTTGTTTTTTATGCTTGTCAAAACTAAATTTTAAAGTTGTTTACAGCATAAAATGGCTGAATTAATATATAACAAACACTTTCAACCATTGATATAATCTTTTAAATTGTATAGTATTCTCTTCAATAAAACTATGTACTTTCTAATTTTTTGTTTTTTAACTTTCACGAGTTTTACTTTAATTTGATAGTTATATATTGAAATGTATTTAAAACTTATATTTATTTATATAACAACATAATATCCTAACTAAATCCATAAAAATCTATATCTAGTATAATGCAACTCTTATTTTAACACCATCCATTACACAAAACAACATATTAAAAAGTAAAATACAAAATATCCACTATAAACCTTATTTTAATACCAAATATATATTATAATATATTTAATATAACTTAAGTATAACTTAAATATAAAGAAAGGAGGCAATATATGCTAAGAAAAGATAAGGTTCTATTATCACTACATAAATTATGTGAAAATATAACTTTAAAAGACCTTCAATCAGAGAAAGCAGGATTTACTACAATAGAAGTTGCTAATAATTCATCTCTTGATAGAAGTAATACCAGTAAAGAATTAAATAACCTATTTAATGAAAAGAAAGTTATAAAAATACCTGGCAAACCCATTTTGTTTTTACATGCTGGTATTATTGAAAACTTAATTGGTCATACTTTAGACAACTCTGAGTTTTCCATAAGTAATTGTAATGAACTACTTAAATCAAGTAAAAATGATTCAGAAGATATTTTTTCAACATTACTTGGACATGATTCTAGTCTTAAACTAGCTATAGAAAAAGCTAAATCTGCTATACTCTACCCTCCAAAAGGTCTTAACACATTACTCATAGGACCTACTGGTGTTGGAAAAAGCACATTTGCTGAAACAATGTATAAATATGCTGTAGAAAGTAAAGTCTTTTCTTCTGAAAGTAAATTTGTTGTATTTAACTGTGCTGAATATGCAGAGAATGCTAACTTACTCTTAAGTAATTTATTTGGTTATGTTAAAGGCTCTTTTACTGGTGCTAATAAGGATAAATTCGGGATAGTCGCACAGGCTGATGGAGGTATATTATTCTTAGATGAAATACATAGATTACCCCCAGAAGGTCAAGAGATGCTTTTTCTTTTGATGGACAAAGGCATATACAGACGATTAGGAGAATCCGACATCGTACATAAAGCTACTGTTTTTATTGTGTGTGCCACAACAGAAGATATACATTCTTCACTACTTGGGACTTTTTTAAGAAGAATCCCAGTTACAATTAACCTACCTGCTTTACAGGATAGGTCCTTAAAAGAAAGATTATCTCTTATTAAATACTTCTTTATTATAGAATCTAAATATACCAATGCAACTATAAGAGTTCACAAAGATGTCATTAAATCTTTACTTCTTTATGATTGTTTTGGTAATATAGGTCAACTTAAATCTGATATACAACTTATGAGTGCAAGAGCCTTTTTAAATTATAAGACTGGTCTAAAAGAAAATATAGAAATAGATTTGTCTCTTGTTCCTGATTATATATACACTGGTCTTTTAAAATTGAATGAAAATCGCAGTAATCTAAATAAATTATCAGAACTTGATTACATGCTTTTTTATGAATTTAATGGTAACAATTTGGAGGTTGAATATACAAAAGAACTCTCTAAATACAATATAGATACACCAAACAATGGGTTTAAATATTCTACAGAGATTCCTTATCTAGAAAATGACATAAGGAGTATGTTTATAAATTACATGGAAAAATACTCTACAAAGTTACTTTCAATATCTTCAGTAACTCATTCTGATTATACAAGTAATGAAATTTTCAAGGTAATTAATCCAAAGATTTACTATGCTGTTGAACACTCTTTAAAAGAAGCTGAAAAAATATCGAGAAACAAATATACAAAACAAACTTATATTGCTCTTTCAATGCATATAAGTGCACTTATAGAAAATATAAATCAAGACACATATAACCCTAAGTACAATCTATATAATGATAAAATTTTCTTAGATAAAGATTTAAATATAGCTAAAATAGTTTTAAGTATAATCGAAAATGATTTACAAACATCACTACCTAAAGATGAAGTAAAATTTATATCTATGTTTCTAAATAGCACATACCTTGAACCAAATAATCAATCTGAAAGTATAGGTGTTATAATACTTGCTCATGGAAATTCAACAGCAAGTAGTATGTGTGATGTAGCAAATTCATTACTTGGTACAAACCACTGTAATGCAATTGATATGCCTCTTGATGTAAAGGTAAGTACTATACTTGATAAAGCTATAGAATTGGTAAAAGAATGCGATGAAGGTAAGGGAGTACTTCTTTTAACAGATATGGGTTCTCTCATAGCTTTTGGAGAACTTATTTCAGAAAAAACAAAAATTAAAACACGCTCTATTGAGATGGTATCTACTCCAATAGTTTTAGAGGCAGTAAGAAAAAGTACACTACCAGAAATGACTTTGGATGAATTGGCTAATTCTTTAAGCTCTTTAAATCCATATATTGGGCGAGCTGCAATTGATTCAACAGAAATAAATTATCCTGAGAAGTCAAGAGAGTATGCCATAATAACGACTTGTATAACGGGTTATGGTTCAGCTATGAAGATAGCAGATTTTATAAACTCTTCACTAAAAAGTATTAATAAATACAGTATTAATTTAGTTCCTCATAATATAGAGAGTTTTAAAATGTATAGGAATAAATTTAGTAACACTAAAATTTTGGCAGTTGTTGGCAGTGTAGATTTTAATGTGGCTAATACCCCATTTATTCATATAGAAGAACTCCTAAATGGGTATGGTCTAGATATGTTGAACAAAATAATAGAAGGTACATTTAATGCCAATAGCATTACTAACATAAAAGAAACAAATTTATCATATAACAGCCTAATAATAAACTTTATGTCTCAAAACTTAGAGCTTTTAGACTCTGTTAAATTATTCAATTATGTCAATTCATCATTATTTTCAATAATAGAATTGATAGATGAAGGTCTAAAAAGCAAGTTTAAGTTAGGATATATACTTCATTGTTCTTTTATGATAGAAAGATGTTTTAAAAATACAACTTTTCCATATAATAACATCACTGAGTTAATCAGTGAAAATTATGAACTGTATAATTTAATACATGAGGCCTTTAAGCCAACAGAAGCTTACTTTAATATCTTGATACCAGATGAAGAAATTGCTTATATAATAGATATGATTAATGAGTATCTAAATAAATAAAACTTACAGTACCTACTTTGTGAATGTTAATTAATATATGAAATGGAGGATGAGATTTTGAAAGAAAAAATAAAACAGTTAACAATACTTGCATTAATTTGTATATTTATAACTCCTGGATTTGCATCTGCAGATGCTCCACCAGTACCAAACTCTTCAAGAGCTGCACTACTTATAGACCAGAAAACTAAAAGAATATTATTTGAAAAAAATAGTGATGAAAAAATGCCTCTAGCGAGTTTAAGTAAAATGATGACTTTTTTACTTGCAATAGAAGCAGTCAATAAGAATCAGGTAAAGGAAACTGATATGGTAAAGATAGACAAGTCTACGGCTTCAGTAGGTGGTTCTACTTGTAAACTTAAAGATGGTGATGAAATATCTTTAGGAGAGCTTATGCAAGGTCTTATGCTTGTATCCGGAAATGATGCTGCTATGGCTATAGCTAAACATGTTGGTAAAACTGAGAAGAATTTTGTAAATATGATGAATAAGAAAGCTGAAGAAATAGGAATGCTTGATACGTATTATTTTAATCCAAACGGACTTCCTATATATACTGACCCAGAACATAAGGAGCCACCTATTGAAAATATATCAACAGCTCACGATATAGTTGCACTTGGAAAGTATATGTATGACCATTATGAAAGTCAAGTTACTAGAATAACTACTATGCAAGTATATAATGATACGAAGAAAGATTTTACACACTATAACACAAATCCCCTATTAGTTTCAGTGCCTGGTGTTGATGGAATAAAGACAGGCTATACAGATAATGCTGGTTATTGCCTTGCATTTTCTATGATGGTACCTAAGGACGATAAAAATGAAAGAAATCATAGATTAATAGGAGTTGTTCTTGGTGATGGTAATAAGAAGAATAGAATTTCTTCTTCTGCTACTTTATTAAAGTATGGTAAAGACAATTTCCATTCTAAGAAGATAGCTCATAAGGGGGACATTATAGAGACTCCTTGTGTTGATGGTGTTGATGATTTTAAGATAACTGTTAAAGTTGATAAAGATTTGTATGGGGTTGTTTCAGATAATGAGAATATACACCCTAAGATAGTGTTTAAAAATATGAGTTATCCTATTCATAAGGGAGATATTGTTGGTGTTGCAAAGTATTACAATGATTCTGGCAAGTTTGTTGGAAGTGTTGATGTTAAAAGTGAAAGTAATATAGGATGTATTCCTTTGAAGGATAAGATTAAGATTAAGGTTGCTAAGATAAATAGAAAGCTTGAGATTAAAAATTCTGTTTGTTTTAAGGCTTAGGTTAGATGAGATTTGTGAAAGACTCCACTTTATTGTGGGGTTTTTTATTTTGTACAAAAAATTAAAATAGTGGCAACAATTGAGGATGTGAGGGAGAGTTGCCACTATTTCATATAGGGTATTATATTATGTTTTTAAGCTAGTTTTACTATCTTCTATGTTTATATAATAACTCTTGTATGTGAATTTAATAGATAATTCATATGAAAATTATGTGAAGTTTTGTAATAAAAATTAAAAGTGCCTAACTTATTTAAAGTATATATTTAAGCAACAAAAGAATATTTGAAAGCATACTAAGCTATATGTAAAGTTTCTAAAATTTATATATTATATTTTAAATATACTAGATACATTAAATGTTAGTATTCATTTTTCATTACACTCTTATTCTTGGCTGTAAATAGATTTGTATAAAAACAAATTTACCTACAGTATTTTTTGTATATAAAATTGGTAAATTAAGACGAATATTCATATAAAAAACCTCTTAATTAATATATTTCTAAATTTATACCAATCAAGAGGTTTATACATAATTTAAATTTTAATTTAATATTAGATTAATTAAAAATATAAGTATCAATGTTTATTCATTCTTACTCATTTATTTTTAATAGGTTAATTACAGATCTTGCTACATCTGTAAGACTTGTTTTTAATGTTCTTGCAGAAATACTCTTTGCATCTATTGTAAATGCGTCTGCTTTTTTAGTCGTACCTTTGTATTCAACTCCTACTACTACACTTTGACTTGCATCTGTTTGTTCTATTGGTGT
>NZ_JAGWCW010000037.1:0-36539 GCF_020657835.1 Clostridioides sp. ZZV14-6387 | reverse complement strand
TAGCTTTAGGGGTTTCCAGCAATTCAAGTAGTATTGGATAGGTTCTATCCTATCTCTACATATAAGTTTCCCTATACACTGACTATTTTAGCTACTAACTCACGACTAAAGTCACGAGTGTGCGTAGCTATTTTTTAATCAAAGAATCCTGATTCAGAAAATATATTCCAGTGCCAAGAGCCTACTCCAAATCCTGAAAGCAATATGGCTCCTTCATTTAGCGATTTATTAGTATCAAGAATCTGACTCATATTAGGAATTAGTTTTTTTCCAAGTCCATGACAGTGTTGACACATACCCTCAATATCATTGAAAGAAAACATATTGGCATTACCTATATACTCACTACCAAACCTTGAATATAAAGTTCTTAAAAATGAATTTACATCTGTGACAGTCCCTAGAGTTGACCTTGAATTGCCACCAAGTCTACTTTGGTCTATGATAATTGGTGTTGATAGATTTTCTATACAATCAGCTTTAACTTCTCCATATCTAGGTAAAAAACTTCTTATAAAAGTACTAAACCTTTCATTTAATTGACGTTGGGATTCTTTTGCAATTGTCTCAAACACGATAGATGATTTTCCAGAACCTGATACACCTGTAAATATGGTTATTTTTCTTTTAGGTATTGTTAAAGATACATTTTTTAAATTATTCTCTTTACATCCTTTTAAAATTATAAATTCATTATTCATAACTTTCCTCCTACATTGTTTTTATCTAGATTTTTTCCAAGCAAATAATAGTAGTGATTATGTGTAAATAAAATACTATTTTATTAGTTTTTTTTATTTTTTATAAACACAGGTCAAATTATAACATGTAGGTTTTATATGGTAGTATAATGTAGGGTTTGATTTTTATGAAAAATACATTTATTTTATATAAGTATTATTGAATCTATTTTATATAAATATCATTACTATATAGATATTAAATTATATAGAGTTCTTAAATTCAAAATTTTATATAATTGTATTAATTGCACAAAAAAGTACCTTATCTATAATTCTAAAATCATAAATAAGATACTTTTTCACATAATTAAAACACTTCACTTTAGATATCAAATGTAACCTACTACTTCCAAGAAATTAATCTTCACTTAACACAGATGTAAGTTCAGGGTCATTTAAAAGATGTTCAAAATAGCTATGCGCTGAAATATATCCTATACCATACATTTTGCGTTTTGAATTTACAACCTTATATTCATAACATGCACTCTTGACTTTATTATAGTCGTTAAAATCCACAGCTTTATAAATAGCTCTTTCATTTCTTGGTATATACTTCACATATTTTGGCTTGATAAAATATAAGTCATCTTGTATCTTACACTCACGCTTAAGCTTCTTTAAAACTTCTCCATTTTTTCTATGCATTATATGGTCATCATACTTGTAATGATGAGCTATATGAGTTACATTACCTTTAAATTTATGCTCAAAATCTAATATAGTCTTCTTCATTAACTCATAATGTGTTCCTTCTTTTTTATCTATATCTGCAAGTATAATCACATTTTGAGGTTTTACCCCAAGTTCTTCCAACGCAGATTTAAATTCATTGTTTCTAAGCTCCTCTTTTTGCTTTCTAGTTAAGTTTCTAAACTTAGTATTAGCCTTAAAAACGTTAACCCCAGAACCATCTGATACTAGTACAACATATACATTATTTACACCACACTGTTTTATAGCATCTACAATTGCACTTCCACCCCATAAGACTTCATCATCTTGATGTTGAGGATAAAATACTGCTGCTGACTTAAACTTCCTGCTATTACTCTTAGGAATAGGCATCTCAAGTTTTCCATCAAAATTCCTTGCAATCAAAAATATCATTAATAATATTAATATACTTATGCCTATGTGCTTTGTTTTATTTTCCATATTTAAAAGTTTCTCCTTCTTATCAATTCAAATATCTGATAAACCCTTGTGGCAAATAGGTTGAAATACACAAATTATTTTACAATATTTTATAGTTTCATACAATCTTTGACACGAACTATAATAAAATAAAAAAGCCTTCTAAGCGCAATATTGCAAATATCACAGCTAGAAAGCTTCCCAATTCTTAAAATTTATTAAGCTTATTTGTAATCTAAATATGTCTATTTTGTATAAATTATACTTTAATTACTATATCGATACGACTATTTTCATAGTCTACATTTCTTTTAAAACTTCAAGTAACTCTTCTTCACTATACATATACTTCTTATTACAGAATTGACAACCAACTTCTGCTTTTTTATCTTCTTCTATTATTTCAGCTAATGATTTTTTACCAATTGCAACTAAAGCAGTTTTCACTCTTTCCTTTGAACATTCACACATAAATCCAACTTCACAAGTATCAAGTATTTTAGGCTCCAAACCATCTAAAACAATATTTAATATATCTTCTGGAGTTTTCCCTTCTTTTAATAGATTAGTTACTGAAGGTAATTTTGCTACATTTTCCTCTAATTTAGCAATCGTCTCTTCTTCTGCATCTGGCATTAATTGGACTATAAATCCTCCAGCAAACTCAACTTCTTCTTCTTTTGTAAGTACACCTAAAGCTACTACTGATGGAGTTTGTTCTGATACTGCAAAGTAATAAGTAAAGTCTTCTGCAATTTCTCCACTTACTAATGGATAAGTACCATTATATGGCTCTCTAAGACCTAGGTCTTTAATAACTTTTACAACACCTTCTGTACCTACTGCTGCTGCTACATTTAGCTTACCATTTGGATAGTCTTCCACTTCTACTTGTGGATTTCCTACATATCCTTTTACCATACCTTTAGAATCTGCTGTTGCAATAATAGTTCCAATTGGACCTCCACCCTTTATTATTACAGTCAATTTATCACTATCATTTTTCATCATTAATCCCATTATAGATGTTGCAGTTAATGTTCTTCCAAGTGCTGCTGTTGCTACTTTTGTAGTTTCATGTAATCTTCTAGCTTCTTCCACTGTGTTTTTAGTAGTTGCAACAAATGCTCTGACTTGACCATTTCCTGATGTTGCTCTTAATACATAATCTCTCATTCATATTCCTCCATATTTCGTTAATTATCCAATTTCACTATATTACTATTTTAATTTCAATCTATAAATACTTACCTATTTTAACCTTAGATAATGGTTCTTCTATATTATATTTACTCTCAATTTATAAAGCTTTATAATTATGAAAAAGTAACTGTTCATAAAACATCATCACTTTGTTTTAATATATAAACTTGTATTTGTTGTATTTTTATATGACATTTATATTCTATATACAAAATTTTTTTACATACAAAAATATCTTATTTTTTACATACAAAAAATATCCTTTGACTTTCTTCATTAGGTTCATTAAATGTAAAATCTCCATAAGATTTTATATATTTAAATCCAGATTCTTTAAGCATATCAACTATTTCATCTTCAGTGTACGCCCTTTGTTGATGTACTTCTTCAAACCTTTCAAACTTTCCATCTTCATCTTTAATAAAAAATGTCAGTTCCATTTCAATTAGATTTTCTTCATCATCAAAGTAATTTTGCCACATATAGGCTATATCATCTCTATTTTCACCATACATATTGTTTCCTAATATGTTGGCTAATTTATAAAACGAACTTATATCAAATATAAATATTCCATCTTTTTTTAATAATTCATATGTCTTTGAAAATACATTTTCCAAATCATCATCATAGGTTATATAGTTGAATCCATCACAAGCACAAAGCACACAATCTAAGTCAGATATTTCAAAATCTAGTTCTGATATATCTTGTTGAAGTAAAACCAATTCTACGCCTTCTTTTTCTGCTTTTTCTCTTGCTACACTAAGCATCTCATCAGATATATCGATACCAGCTATATCATAATCTTTTTTAGTTAATGGAATTGTAAGATTACCTGTACCACATGCCAATTCCAATATATTTTTTACTTTTACACCTTCATCAGCTATTATATCTTCTATATATTTAACCCAGCCTTCATAATCAACTTCATTCATAAGTTCATCGTATACAAACGCAAAATCGCTATATTGACTCATCCTTTTTATTCTGCCCCTCCACAATCTTTTTCAGCCTCTTTTTGCGTGATGTAAGCATACCTCCAATTCTTCCAGCTTCCTTAGCTGTAAGCCCTGCCCATCCACGTTCTCCAACTTTATCCATAAGACCTAGTTCTGAGGCTATCTCATATTTCATTATATCATCATTTGTCAATATTTTAGTATTCTTACCATTAGTTATCTTCTTTTCTCTTTGCATATTTTCTTTCAAAAAAATCACCCCTTCATATTTGTATTTTTGTCAATTAAAAGAAATTTATACAAATATGTAAGGGGTATTTATCAATTCACATCTTTTTAGATTTAAGTATCTCTACTTTTTAATTTTTATAAATTATTTCTTAATCTATAGCTCCTTTATATTTTAATAATTTCGCATAGACATTCAGTGCGTTTACACATATCTTTTCATCAAAATTAAAGTTTATATTATGAAGACCATTTACAAATCCTTTTTCCTCATTTCTTGAACCTAACATAAAAAATAAACCTGGAACTTCTTTTTGATAATAAGAAAAATCTTCTGATATCATAAGTGGCTCTAACTCCACAACACTATCATTTCCAACAGCTGTTACAAATTCTTGATATAAATCCTTGTCATTTTTAACAGCAATATAATCGTCTATGATGTTTATATTAACCTTACAGTTATAAGCCAGTTCAAACCCTCTAGCAAGTTCTCTAACTCTAAGCTTCATCTTCTCATATACTTCTGGGCTGAAGCATCTCATTGTACCTTCCATCTTTATATTTTCAGCTATTATGTTTCTTCTAGCTCCACCTTCAATTCTACCAATAGTCAATACTGCATTGTCTATTGGGCTTATATTTCTTGATACTATAGTTTGAAGTGAACTTACAAAGTTTGAAGCTATAACTATCCCATCAATTCCATTTTGTGGCATAGCACCGTGTCCACTTTTAGACACTATTTCTATATCAATGTCTCCTATTTGAGCCATAAAGTATCCTTCTCTTGTACCAACATAACCTTCTGGCAACTCTGGATATATATGAAGTCCATATATTTCATCAACATTATATTTTCTAAGTACACCTTCATTTATTAAAGCTTTTGCTCCCCCTGGACCTTCTTCTGCTGGTTGGAATATGAATACTATATTATCATTCAGTTGTTCTTTGTTATCATTCAAATATTCAATTAATCCAAGTAATATAGTGGCATGTCCATCATGACCACATAAATGCTTTACACCTTCCTCACTATGAAGCCCATCTATATCTGCTCTAAAAGCTATATCTTTTTTAGGTTTTTTGCCTTCTATTATTCCTACTATACCTGTTTCTAAGTAAACTTCATACTTAATCCCCAATTTATCAAGATAATCTCTTATGTATTTTGAAGTCTTATATTCTTTTCTTCCAATCTCTGCAATTGGATTTAATGCCTTTCTATGTTTATAAAGTTGCTCTTGTAAATATGATGCCTCTCTCATGTAATCTCCTCCAAATTTTAATTTATTAAAAAATATTTCTATATCCCTCATAATTAAAACATTATATAACAAACTATACTAATTAAAAGTAAAAAATTAAATTTAATATAAAAATATTTTGCATTATTAAATAATTCACCATTAATAATAATTCCCCTGTTTCATAAATCAAAACAGGGGAATTATTACTTAAAAATTTTATTTTTTAGCAAGAGAAGAAATGTTTAGCAAGTCCACCCTTAGCAGTTTCTTTATATTTATCCATCATGTCTATACCAGTTTCTTTCATTGTTTCAACAACTTGGTCCAAGGAGACAGAATGTGAGCCATCAGTTAATAATGCATAATTAGCTGCATCATAAGCTCTTTGAGCTGCCATAGCATTTCTTTCTATACATGGAATTTGAACGTATCCATATACAGGGTCACAAGTCATTCCTAGATGATGTTCAAGTGCTATTTCTGCTGCATATTCAATATGGTCTATAGTACCACCTTTTAAGTATGCTACTGCCGCTGCTGCCATAGAACAAGCTGCACCAACCTCACCTTGACACCCTACCTCTGCTCCAGATATTGATGCGTTAGTTTTTATTATATTACCTATTATCCCAGCCACAAGTAGTGCTTCAATTATTTTTTGGTCATCATACTTATAGAAATCTTGCATTGCAAAGAATATTCCTGGAATTACACCAGCAGAACCACAAGTTGGCGCTGTAACTATGATATTACCAGAAGCATTTTGCTCAGAAGCTGCTAGTGCATATGCATATACAAGTGTTGAGAAGTTTTTATCTTTTTGGTATGCATTATAAAACGTACTTGCTCTTCTTTTTAATAATAATTTACCTGGTATTATTTCATCTGTGCTTAATCCATCATCAATAGATTTTCTCATAGCATCTTTTATAGTTTTTATATAATCTTTTATGTCTTCTGGTTCACATTCCAACACAAAATCTACTAAAGTCTTATTATTTTCCTTACACCATTTTACTATCTCATCCATAGTATCTAGATGATATATACTGTTGCTTTTGCTATTTCTTTGACCTTCTTCTGCTATAGTTCCTCCACCTACAGAATATACAGTCCATTCAGCCGTTACATTTCCTTCTTTATCTAAAGCTTCAAACTTCATTCCATTTGGATGAAAATCTTTTATAATATCTTCTTCCCAAACGATTTCAACTTTTTTTGGCGATATCGTTTTTTCAATTATATAGTCAGTTAAGTGACCTTTACCTGTGGCTGCCAAACTACCATATAATATTGCTCTAAAACTTTCTGCATCTGGATTTTCATTTTTAAATCTTTCTGCTGCTCTTTGTGGTCCCATAGTATGAGAACTTGAAGGTCCACTTCCTATTTTAAAAAGTTCCTTTAAAGTATCCATATTATTCCTCCTAAATTTACGGTATTATTACTTATTATTAGATTTTACGCACATATTTATTATAACCTAAATATATTAATTATTAGTTATTAAATTCGCATAAAATTTATTTTTTATTTCCATTTTGGTATATTTTATTAAATTAATATGCATATTTTGAGAATAAAACATTTATTTCAAATTTTTCTAATATTAATATAATATAAATATCTTATTTAAACAGTTAAGATATTAACTATACCTATTAAAATTAATTAATTTGTACTATAATTATTATTGTACTTAAAAAATTAAATTTAGATAAAAAAGGAGATTTGATTATATGTTATTTAAAGGTTCTGCTGTTGCTTTAGTTACCCCATTCACAGAGGATAATAATGTCAACTTCGAAAAATTAGGTGAATTAATCGAATACCACATTGAGAATGACACAGATGCACTAGTTGTTTGTGGAACAACAGGTGAGGCAACTACTATGAGTGAATCTGAAATTTTTGCTGTAATAAAATATACAGTTGAAAAAGTTAACAAAAGAATACCTGTCATTGCAGGTACTGGTTCAAACAATACTATGTTGTCTGTTCATATGAGTCAAGAAGCTGAAAAATTAGGAGTTGATGGACTTTTAATAATAACTCCTTACTATAATAAGACTAATGAAAAAGGTCTTAAACTTCACTTTGAAACAATAGCAAATAGCGTTAAGTTACCAATTATTTTATACAATGTACCTGGAAGAACTAAAGTAAATATAAAGCCATCTGTTGTGGCTGAACTTGCTAAAATAGATAATATAGTTGCTGTAAAGGAAGCAAGTGGAGATTTAGCTCAAGTTGCAGAAATAGCTAAATTAGTACCTGAAGACTTTGCTATATACTCCGGTAATGATGACACTATATTACCACTATTATCATTAGGTGGAAGTGGTGTTATCTCTGTGCTTGCTAACATTTGCCCTAAGGAGACACATGACTTAGTAACTAAATTCTTTAAAGGTGATATTGAAGGCTCAAAAAAATTACAACTTGATATGGATGCTTTAATTGCTGCCTTATTTATAGAAGTAAATCCAGTGCCAGTTAAAACTGCCATGAATATTTTAGGTTTTAATGTTGGAGATTTAAGACTTCCTCTAGCTGAAATGGAAGAAACTAATCTTAATGTATTAAAACAAGAATTGACAAATTTTGGATTTAAATTTTAGCAATATTTATATAAATAAGTTGATTTTTTCTTAAATATGTATTATTATTAGAATAATCAAATTTTAATATCCTATTAACCTAGGGTAGAGGTAGCTGTAACTAAGAGTATCCAATAGTAGCTGGCAGGCGTTAATGATTGGAAAAAGGATTTACAGCCGAAGAAAATATTTCTTGCAATTATATTTTCTGGGATTACACATAACATGTGTAATACTGTCACTTATATTATAAGTGATGAGCTACAGGGTTTACTTTGAGTGATAAATTAGACGTACAAAGTATACCTTTGTACGTTTTTTGTATATAATTAAAGTTGTTAATATAATATTAAAGTTTTTGGATATAAAAAAATATTAACATATCTTACTTGTATAACTAAAATCAAATAAAATAATGTTTTAATAATTTAAAATTGGGGTGAATTTATATGAAAAAAGTAAATGTAGCGATAGTTGGTGCTACTGGAATGGTAGGTAGAACATTTTTAAAAGTATTAGAAGAAAGAAATTTTCCAATAGAAAATCTATTTTTATTCTCTTCTTCTAAATCAGCTGGTTCTAAAGTAATATTTTGTGGTAAAGAATATATAGTAGAAGAATTAAAGGAAACTTCATTTACTGATAGAGGTATACAAATAGCACTATTCTCTGCTGGAGGAAGTATTAGTGAAAAGTATGCTCCAATAGCAGCATCAAATGGAATCTTAGTAGTGGATAATTCTAGTCACTGGAGAATGGACCCAGATGTTCCTTTAGTAGTTCCTGAAGTAAATCCTGAAGCAATAAAAGAACACAAGGGCATAATAGCTAATCCTAACTGCTCTACTATACAAGCTATGGTTCCTCTTAAGCCACTTGATGATAAGTACAAAATTAAGAGAGTAGTATACTCTACTTACCAAGCTGTATCTGGTTCTGGTGTTAAAGGTGTTGAAGATTTAGAGAAAGGGATGAATGGTAATCCTACTGGATTCTACCCTCACCAAATATCTTACAATTGTCTTCCTCATATAGATTCATTTACTGAAAATGGATATACTAAGGAAGAAATGAAAATGGTAAATGAAACTATGAAAATACTTAATAATTACGACTTAAAAATAACTGCAACTACTGTAAGAGTTCCAGTGAGAAATGGTCATAGTGAATCTATAAACGTTGAATTTAACAATCCATTTGAATTAGAAGACTTGGTAAAAACACTTGAAGAAGCTCCAGGGGTTGTAGTAGTTGATAATCCTGCTAATAATGAATATCCAACTGCTGTAGAATTTGACAATAGAGATGAAGTATTTGTTGGAAGAATAAGAAGAGACTTCAGTGTTGACAATGGTGTAAATCTTTGGGTTGTAGCTGACAATATCAGAAAAGGTGCTGCAACTAATGCAATTCAAATAGCTGAAATGGCTTTATCATACGATTTAGTATAATATACAAACTTGTATAAATATATAATTTTGTAAAATATTAATAATAATATAAAAACAAGCATTAGAAGTAACTGTAATATAAAACACAAAAATAAAAAAGAGGGGATTGATTTTATATGATATTTAAAGGTTCTGCTGTTGCTCTAGTTACACCATTTACAAAGGATAACAAAGTTGATTTTGACAAATTAGGCGAATTGGTTGAATACCAGATAGCTAATGGTACTGATGCTATAGTATCTTGTGGTACTACTGGTGAAGCTAATACTATGACTGATGAAGAACAACTTGCTACTATTAAGTATGTTGTAGAAAAAGTTAATAAAAGAGTTCCTGTTATAGCTGGAAGTGGTTCTAATGATACTATGCACTCAGTTAATCTAAGCCAAGAAGCTGAAAAATTAGGAGTAGATGCTCTATTAATCATAACTCCTTATTACAATAAAGCTAATAAAGCTGGACTTAAACGTCATTTTGAAACAATAGCTAACAGTGTCAAACTTCCAATTATACTTTACAATGTCCCTGGAAGAACTTGTGTAAATATAAGTCCTAGCCTTATAGTTGAACTTGCTAAAATAGATAATATAGTTGCTGTAAAAGAAGCTAGTGGAGACCTAGGACAGGTTGCAGAAATAGCTAGTTTAGTTCCAGATGATTTTGCTATCTACTCTGGTAATGATGATACTATACTTCCTTTATTATCTTTAGGAGGTCAAGGAGTTATATCAGTACTTGCTAATGTTTGCCCTCAAGAAACTCACGATTTAGTAGCCAAATTCTTTGAAGGCGATATAGAAGGTTCTAGAAAATTACAACTTGGTATGGATGCTCTAATAGCAGCTTTATTTATAGAAGTAAATCCTATACCAGTTAAGACTGCAATGAATTTACTAGGATTCAATGTTGGAGATTTAAGATTACCTCTAGCAGAAATGGACCCAGCAAATTTAGAAGTATTAAAGAAAGAATTAGTTAACTTTGGACTAAAAGTTAATGCATAGTAAAAATTGATGCATGGTAAAAAATAGGTTTGGTCAAAAGTTAGCCCTTAATCATAGGAGGAAATTATGTTAAAAGTTATAGCAACTGGTTATGATGGAAAAATGGGTAAGATTTTAGCCGATACTATAAGAGAAGATAGTGAATTAGAATTGGTTTGTGTTGCAGCTAGAGGTATGGATAGTTGTGAAGGTGACCTTAAAATCTACGAAGACATGAGCACTATAGTTGAAGAAGTTGATGTAGTTATAGATTTTTCTCATCACTCTAATTTAGATAATATCTTATCTTATGTTTTAAAGACTAAGACACCTTTAGTAATTGCTACTACTGGATATAATGATGAAGAAATGAACAAAATACATGAAGCGGCTAAAGTTATTCCTGTATTCCAATCATATAATATGTCTCTTGGTGTAAATGTATTAGTGAAATTAGTTAAAGATGCAGCTAAATTATTAGAAGGATTTGATATAGAAATAATAGAAAAACATCACAACAGAAAAGTAGATGCCCCAAGTGGCACAGCTGTTATGATTGCTAACGCTATAAAAGAGGTTTTACCAAATGTTGAAAATAATTATGGTAGATATGGTCGTAGCGCAAAAAGACAACCAAACGAAGTTGGTATTCATGCTATAAGAGGTGGAAATATTGTTGGTGAACATGATGCTCTATTTGCAGGAGATAATGAAGTCCTTACAATAAGCCATCAAGCCCAATCTCGTGGTATCTTTGCAAGTGGTTCTATAGCTGCTGCTAAATACTTAGTTAAACAAAAACCAGGATTTTATAATATGGACAGCATGTTAGGATAATAACAATAATATAATGAGGACACACAGTTTAACTCAAATATATACAATAGATAAATTTATTTGATACTATGCTTATATGATAAAAAATCTGTAAAATAAATGTAAATAATGAAAAGTAAGTATATACTAAAATTGATAAATAAGTATATAATAAAAGAAATATAATGAAATACAAGGAGAATTAACAAATGGTAAATTTAAACGATGCTTATGAAATAGCAAGATATATAAAAGAAGTTAAAAAGAAAACACCTGTTAAGGTATATGTAAATACTAACTCTTTACATTTCCAATCAACTGATAAATTCAAAGTATTTGGATGCAATGGTTCTTATATATTTATAGGTGACTATGAAGATATAATGGAAGTATTAGATAAACATGGTAAAGATATAATAGATACTCATGTAGAATACGATAGAAGAAATTCTGCTATTCCTCTAAAAAATACTTTAAGTGAACATGCAAGAATCGAGCCAGGTGCAATAATAAGAGACATGGTTACTATAGAAAAAAATGCTGTTGTAATGATGGGAGCTGTTATAAATATAGGAGCTGTTATTGGTGAAGGTTCTATGGTAGATATGAATGCTGTTATTGGAGCTAGAGGTACTCTTGGTAAAAATGTTCATTTAGGTGCTGGAGCTGTTGTTGCTGGTGTTTTAGAGCCACCTTCTGCTACTCCTGTTATAGTTGAAGATGATGTTTTAATAGGAGCTAATGCAGTTATTCTTGAAGGTGTTAGAATCGGTAAAGGTGCTGTTGTTGCAGCTGGTGCTATTGTAACTACTGATGTAGAAGCTGGTGCTGTTGTTGCTGGTTCTCCTGCTAAAGTTATAAAAATGAAAGATGAAAAAACGGCTGACAAGACTAAACTTATGGATGACCTTAGAAATTTAGATTAATTAAATAAGTAATGTATAAGCAAAAGGGTGTCTCAACATGAATTTAATTCATTAGAGACACCCTCTTTTTAGGATATTTGAAATTATTTAAAATGTCTTAACTTTACCCTAGATTAATATATTGAACCACTATTTACTACTGGTTGTGCATCTTTATTACCACAAAGAACAACCAATAGATTACTTACCATAGCTGCTTTACGTTCTTCATCCAAAGTTACAACATTATTTTCACTTAAATTAGTTAGTGCCATTTCTACCATACTTACAGCCCCTTCAACAATCTTTTTACGTGCTGCTATTATAGCCTCTGCTTGTTGACGTTGTAACATTGCTGCTGCAATTTCTGGCGCATAAGAAAGGTGAGTAATTCTTACTTCACACACTTCAATTCCTGCAATATCAACTCTTGATTGTAATTCGTCTTTTAATTTATCAGCTATCTCTTGACTACTACCACGAAGAGATTTCTCATCTCCATCTTCAGATACATCGTATGGATAAAGTCTTGAAACATTACGAATAGTCGAATCACATTGAATAGATAAAAATGTATTATAATTATCCACATTAAATACTGCCTTTGTTGCATCTACAACCTTCCAAATTACAACAACTCCTATTATAATCGGATTTCCTAATAAATCATTAACTTTCTGCTTTTCATTATTAAGAGTCATTGTTTTTAAAGATACTTTTTTCCCTCTTGGATTAGATGATATATCTACTTTTTCATCAGATGAAGATTTTGATATATTAATTCCTGATGATGTTGGATTTATTGCAGAACAAAATGGATTTACCCAATAGTATCCTTCTTTTTTTATAGTCCCATAATAGTTACCAAACAAAACAAGAACTATAGCTTCCTTAGGATTAATCATCTTTAGTCCAAAACATAGGATAAAATCTACCAGTATAAATACAAGCCCTGAAATTAACATAAGTGAACCTATCCCAGCAAAGCCACTATCAAGTTTTATTATTCCAAAAACCATAATAGCTATTGAAACTACTAAAAATAAGATAATCATTATCAAAGCCATTACTCCATTAAATGTCTTTGCTTCTTTCTCTTGATAAGTCTTCTCTTCTTTTAACATATCTATCACTCCCATCTTAGTATATTAAGTTAAGATATTTCTAATTTAATAATATCACTTTTAATACCTTAAATGTTGAGTTTAAAGTTAATACTTTAAATTTTTATCTATCTTTACATATACACATCTTTAGAGCTTTTAATATATTAATATTGATTTTTAAGCGAATTTTATGAAATATGAACTTAAATTTAATATATATTAAATTTAGGCACTCTTTTTTAAATATCCAGTAAACTATAACCCTAATATCACTAATATTATTTTATATAAATTGTATTAGTGATAAAATAAACTTATAGTAATACAACAAATTTTTATTAATTTAATAGGAGGAATTTATGTTGAAAGTTATAATTAGTGGTTATAATGGAACAATGGGAAGAGTACTAGCAGAATGTGTAAAAAAAGATAGTGAATTAGAACTAGTGTGTGGGGTAGCTAGGTCTGCTGATGAAAAAGGTTGCTATGGTGATACAAAACTTTATAAGACAATGACTGATGTTACTGAAAAAGCTGATGTCATAATAGATTTTTCACATCATAAAACTTTAGAACCAATATTATCATATGCGCTAAAAAATAATGTACCTGTAGTATTAGCCACTACTGGCTATGATGAGAGTGATTTAAACAGAATAGAAGAAGCATCAAAAAATATTCCTATATTATTATCATCAAATACATCTCTTGGAGTAAATATATTAATAAAATTGGTTAAAGATGCATCAAAAATGCTAAATGGTTTTGATATTGAAATTATAGAAAAACATCACAATAGAAAAGAAGATGCTCCTAGTGGAACTGCTACTATGATAGCAAATGCAATTAAAGAAGTGTTGCCTGAAAGTATAAATAAACATGGAAGATATGGTAGGGATTGCAAAAGAAAAGCAAACGAAATTGGAATACACTCTATAAGAGGAGGCAATATAATCAGTGACCATGATGTTATATTTGCAGGTGATAATGAAGTTCTTACATTAAGTCATCATTCTCAATCTGATGAGGTGTTTGCAAACGGTTCTATAGTTGCAGCTAAATTCTTAGTTGGTAAACAATCTGGACTTTATAAAATGTCAGACATATTAGGATAGTTTTTTATACATAATAAATCTCAATCTATTTAGATATTCAAGTATAAACATTTAAATAGATTGAGATTTTAATATATATTATTGTATTCTATATACTGAAACAAATCCAGCAGCAGAAGTACCTGATGTTGTTGAGTTAAAAGTAAAGCTTAAAGTAACAGCTGCTGCTCTGGCATCAACCAAGAAGTCCAGTCCTACACTTACATCTGATGCAGTAAGAGTATTTACTGCTTTTGCAATAAAGTTATTTTGAGCTGTTCCATTAAAGTTTGTAGTTATTGACATAAACCCTGCAAGTGAAAGTGTAGCACGTACACCAAAAGATACATTGTATATTCCTCCAACTGCAAGATTTATAGTACTACTTGTTGGTAAAGTTATATTAGTTCCATTTATAAATGATGAGTTAAATGTAACTAATGAATTATTTGATAAGGTTGTAGAAGATACTACAAACTGTGCATTATTTGATGCTAATACCCCTGTTGCTCCTGTTGGACCTGTTGGGCCTGTTGCTCCATCTGCTCCTGTTGCCCCTGTTGCTCCTGTTGCCCCTGTTGCTCCATTTGCTCCAGTTGGTCCTGTTGGACCTATTGCTCCTGCTACTCCATCTGCTCCTGTCGCTCCTGTCGCTCCTGTTGGACCTACTGCTCCATCTGCTCCTGTTGCTCCTGTTGCCCCTGTTGCTCCTGCTACTCCATCTGCTCCTGTTGGGCCTGTTGCTCCTACCGCTCCGGTTGCTCCCGTTTCTCCTGTAATTCCGGTTGGACCTGTTGGACCTACTGCTCCATCTGCTCCTGTCGCTCCTGTTGCTCCTGTTGGGCCTACCTCTCCATCTGCTCCGGTTGCTCCTGTTGCCCCATCTGGACCTGTTGCTCCTGTCTCTCCTGTTACTCCTGTTGCTCCTGTTGGACCTGTTGCTCCATCTACGCCTGTTGCTCCCGTTGCTCCTGTTGGACCTGTTACTCCTGTTGCTCCATCTATACCCGTTGGTCCTGTTGGACCTACTTCTCCTGTTGGACCTACTGCCCCATCTGGACCTGTTGCTCCTACTGCTCCTGTTGGACCTACTTCTCCATCTGCTCCTGTTGGACCTGTTGCTCCTATTGGACCTGTTGCTCCTGTTATTCCATTTGCTCCTGTTGGACCTGTATTTCCTGTTGGTCCTGTTGCTCCATTTACTCCTATTGGACCTGTTGCTCCTGTTATTCCATTTGCCCCTGTTGCTCCTGTATTTCCTGTTGGCCCTGTTATTCCATTTGCTCCTGTCGCTCCGGTTGCGCCTGTTGCTCCTGTTGGCCCTGTTATTCCATTTGCCCCTGTCGCTCCTGTTGCTCCTGTTATTCCATTTGCTCCTGTTGCTCCTGTATTTCCTGTTGGACCTGTAGAACCTGTTACTCCATTTGCCCCTGTTGCTCCTTTGTTTCCTGTTGGGCCTGTTATTCCATTTGCCCCTGTTGCTCCTGTTGCTCCTGTTGGACCTGTTATTCCATTTGCCCCTGTTGCTCCTGTTGCTCCTCTAGGGCCTGTTTCTCCAGTTGCCCCATTTGCTCCTGTTGCTCCTGTATTTCCTGTTGGACCTGTTATTCCATTTGCTCCTGTTGCTCCTGTATTTCCTGTTGGACCTGTTATTCCATTTGCCCCTGTTGCTCCTGTTGCTCCTTTAGGGCCTGTTGGGCCAGTTGGACCAGTCGGGCCTGTTGGTCCTGTTGGCCCTACATCTTGATACAAACTTGGCCCTGAATTGTCATTGTAATCACTCATATAATAAATCCTCTCTCTTTTAAAATTAGAGCAATACTCTATAAGTATTAAGCATTACTCTATATAATTATATGAATCGACAATTTCTTATGTGAGAATATATTTATTTACTTATATCAATATCTATACTTTGATTATTAAATGACTCTATATTATTAACTTCTTTGCTCCAATCCTCTATTATTGGAGTAATACTTATTTTTTTAACATCTTTTTTGACTTCATACTCTAAAGAAGATTCAATATAATTACCTTTAGAATAATCTAGACTATATCCTCCTGCTCCACTAAGTAACTCTAAACTTTTTCTTCTTGCATCTTTAAGTTCAAATCCTAATGTTTTTGAAAGTTTATCATCTTTAGCAAAATTATATTTATTAACTTTGAATCCATACATTACTTTAATCTTCGTTGGAGAAACCCTCACTTCTTTTAATACTAAATCTATATCAACGTTTTTATTTTTTAATCGTACATTCTTGTCGACATTATAAATTCTTGTATCTTTAGCTATATTTGAACCATTTATACTAGTATTAAATTCCCAAGTTCCACTAAGATACCCATTTAAGTGCTCACCTTCTACTCCTCCCATGTTTCCTATCTCTATCTCTTTTGATGTCTTTATACTCTTGTTTAACTCATACTCAACTTTATTTATGCTTATACTTATATCATAATCTTTATTTAAATCTACATTTTTCAATAAATCAAAATTTTCTACATCACTTTTTCCATCTCCATCTTTATCCAAATTCTCAAGTTTGCATGTCATAACCATATTAGTAGTTCCATCTTTATTTTTTTCTGATGTAGAAGGACCTGATACTGAAACAAAGTTCATATCTCCAACTTTAATTTTAATATCATCAATTCCCAAGAATCCATTTTCTTTCTTTAAACCCAAGGCATCTTTATCAAGCTTACTATCATCAACACTTATATTTAAAAATAGCTCCCCTTCTCCAAGCATAATCTCATTTAATGTTATACTTATTCCTTTATCTGTAACAACACTGTCTACAATGTTTTTATAAGGTTTGAGTTCTTCAGTATCTTTATTAAAGAAGTATTCTATTTGTTTTCCTATATGTTGCATGTATGCTAAGGTAGTTTCATTAGTAAATGCAGATGTACCTAAAATAACTACTGATAATCCTCCTACAAGAGCATATCTCTTAAAATTATTACTCTTATTATATTTAACCTTAGATTTCATTCTCTTTTTCATCTCCTCTTTTTCTTCACTACTCAATACAATGTCATCATATTCTTCTATATTTATATTTGTCTCATTAAATAAATCAAATTTATCTTTCATAAAAAATCTCCTTTTCTTCTATATTTTTTATATTCAAATATTTACTATTATCCATTTTATATTTAAGCTTTCTTCTTATTTAAATGAATTTTCATCTTTTTTCTGCCCCTTGAAAGTCTATTATGTAAATTCTCAACAGTAGTCTCATTTTGCATAGCTATGTCTTTTAGAGATATCTCTTCTAAATAATACTTTCTAAAGAGCTCTGCATCTTTATCACTTAATGTACTTATAAGGTCATTTATTTCTTCTTCAATTTCTTTTTTGTACAATTTTTTATCTATATAGGATATTTCTTTATCTTCCAATTCCAAGTGCATATTATTGTTTGTGTACTTTTTCCTATAATTGATTGCTCTATATTTAGAGATAGAACCTATCCAATTTTTAAAGGAATTTTTTTCACTATCAAATTTTTCTATGTTATTCCATATTGATAAAAGTACATCATCTATACACTCTTCCTCATAAATCCTAGCATTAGCAAGAGTTCTTCTAACTATAGATGCTATAAAATTTCCATACTCATCAATAAGCATTTCCATCCCTTTTTCTTTTTTCTTTTTTATATTTTTGATTATCAGTTTATCCTCCAAGTTAATACCTCCTTTGTAAAAGCCTTTACAACTACTAATACAATTAAAAATCTCATTTCCTATCACTTATTTTAAATTTTTTTATTATATTTATAAAAATAAAACTAGTTAAGCCATATAAAATTAAACTAATCCTACTTTAAATTACTTTTCAAATGAAAAATGCCTCAACACGATTAATAAAAATCATATTGAGGCATCCACAAAATTATATAATTGCTTATCTATCTTCATCTGTAACATTGAATATATAAGGAACATTTCTATAGTAATCACCAAAATCAAATCCATACCCGACTACAAACTTATCTTCTATTTCAAATCCACAATAATCTGGCACTAAATCTACTTTTCTTCTACTTGGTTTGTCCAAAAGAACACAACATTTTAAACTAGCTGGGTTTTTAGCTTTTAAATGCTTTAATACAAAATCCATAGTTAAGGCAGAATCGGTAATATCATCTACGACTAATACATCATATCCTGCTATATCAGTAGTAACATCTGCAACTACTTTTACTTTACCAGTACTTTCTTCACTATTTCCATAACTAGATGTAGTCATAAAATTAACTCTAAGAGGTAAATTTATATTTCTAACTAAGTCCGCACAAAATATAAAGCTACCTTTTAATAGAGAAACTACCATAAGATTTTTATCTTTATAGTCTTTTTCTATAACTGCTCCTAATTCTTTTAATTTATCTTTAATTTTTTCTTCTGAATACAACACTTCCCATTTTTTTGCTTCTATATCCATAAAAAGACCTCCAATTGTAATAATCCTTCTTAATTTTATAAGAGATTGCTCACTTTTTCAATACTCTTATTCAATATTAGCCAATATTATTGAGTTTTTAAGTGCATTCAACAATTATTAACAATGTATCTTATATTTTAAGTAGTTCATATATTAATACTAAATTACATACTATATATTTTAGACAAAAAAAGAAAAAACTTGCAATAACAAGTTTTTTCCATTTATACATAATTGTATTTCATCAGAGGCACTAATTAAATTTATTTATTCTATTTTTACTATATCTTATAATATAAAAATATTTTAAAATACTAATCAACTTTATTCATATCATTCATTACATTTAAGATTATCTCATCTGTTATAGACATACCTTTATCACTTACTCTACCTAAGTTTTGTATACTTTGCTCAACACTTGAACCAACTATACCATTTAGTGGTGGTACAAAACAGTCTTGCTTAGCTATTATAGCACTTTGTATAGCAGCAGATGCAGCAGATGATAATTTTAAAGCACAACCAGCTTTTGCTCCATCACATATCATTCCACTTAGGTCAGCTATCATATTTTCTATAGCTCCTTCTATTTGCTTTTCAGTACCATTCATAAGCCAAGAGATACCTGCAGTAGCTCCAGTAGATGCAGCAACTCCGCATCCACATACAGCAGATAATCTTCCTGTATAGTTTTTAATATAACCAGTTACTAGATGTGATATAGCTAAAGCTTTTGCTAGTCTTTCATCAGATTGTGGGAATTTTTTATTGTAAGCAACTATTGGAAGAATTGCTGTCAAACCATGGTTTCCACTACCATTAGAACTCATAACAGGCATTTTTACTCCAGCCATTCTTGCATCTGAAGCTCCAGCAGTTAACATCATTGCATAGTTTATAACATCATTACCTAAAAGACCTTCTTCCATAGATTTTTTGATTCCATATCCTACGCCAATACCAGTTTTTTGCTTTAATCCATATTCGGCCATTTCTTCATTCATTTTTACTCCATCTAGTAAAAATTCTATATCTTTAAAATCAATATCTTCTACATTTTTTACTAATTCTTGTATAGTTACAGTGTCCATTAAGCTCTCAGCTTTTTCTGCTGAATCATTTGAAACTGATACTTTTGGCTCATTATCTAGTAATACTTCTCCATCTTTCTCTAAGTATGTGAAGTTGTCATGTTTAGTTCTTATTCTAACTTTAGAAGTATGATTTGCTCCTTTTAATAACACTTCTATAAATACTTTCTCTCTAGTATCAGCAGGTGTTATTGATAAAGGAGTGTTATCCATATAATCTTCAGCTATTTTAACTTCTTCTTTTGTTAAAGTTTCTAGTACACTTAATCCGTTTTCAGAATGACCTCCTACTATACCTAGAGCTGCTGCTATTTTTAATCCTAATCTTTCAGTCCCTGGTATACCTACGCACATACCATTTTTATATATACTAGGACTAACTAACATACGATTTTCAACTATTTCTTCTCCTAATAATTCCTTTGCTTTTGCACATGCTAGTGCTAAAGCTACTGGCTCAGTACATCCTACTGCTGGCTTAACTTCTGCCTTTAACATTTCCACTAATTCTTTTCTTATATCTCTCATTTTATATAAACCTCCCAATTAAGTTTAGATTTAGTACTCAAATAATTCTATTAAATAATTTCTTATCTATATTTATAGCAAGATACATGCCATATTTTTTATTTTTTCTATATTTTTATTTTGATACGCTATAATCATTGATATGACTGATTCTATATATATACTTTTTTTATTTACATAGAGATTTTCTATTCCTTTCAATCGATAAGAGAATGACAATTTCGCAAAAAGACAAAAAAAAATCTCAAAATGAGATTTTATATCATTTTGAGACGGCTTACGCTTATTATATTACTATGAGATTATATTGTATTTTTCAATTTTTCTATATAATGTAGCTCTTGATATTCCAAGTGCTTTAGCTGTTAATTCTTTATCTTTTTTATAATCTTTGTATCTATTTAAAGCTTTTATTATCTCAATCTTCTCAAGTTCATCAAGTGGAACTATTCTATCACTTTTAACTTCTAATTCTTCTACAGATGTATTTTTTATCTTTTGAGGAATCACATTCATTGTAATGACTGGAGACGAAGACATATTCACACTATATTCAATAATATTCTGTAATTCTCTTATATTACCTGGCCACTTATATTCAATCATAGCATCGACAACTCTACTATCTATATCAATGACATTTTTATCTAGTTTTTTTGAATACTCTTTAACCATATGCTTGATTATAAGTGGTATATCATCTTTTCTTTCTCTTAAACTAGGTAATTTTATAGGTATAACGTTTAATCTATAATATAAATCTTCTCTAAAGGTCCCATTTTGAACCATCTTTTCTAAATCTTTATTCGTTGCGGCAATAATTCTTACATCTATCAAAACATTTGATTTACTTCCAATCTTATTGAGCTCTTTTTCTTGTAATACTCTTAATAATTTTGACTGTAAGTGTAAACTCATATCTCCTATCTCGTCTAAAAATATGCTTCCTTTATGAGCTACTTCAAACATTCCAAGCTTTCCACCTTTTTTAGCTCCAGTAAAAGCTCCTTCTTCATATCCAAATAATTCACTCTCTAATAAATTATCTGGTATTGCTGCGCAGTTTACAGCTATAAAAGGATTATCAACCCTATTACTATGATTGTGTATAGCTCTTGC
This sequence comes from Clostridioides sp. ZZV14-6387, assembly GCF_020657835.1. NCBI lineage: Bacteria > Bacillati > Bacillota > Clostridia > Peptostreptococcales > Peptostreptococcaceae > Clostridioides > Clostridioides sp. ZZV14-6387. The sequence continues at coordinate 14,852 of NZ_JAGWCW010000037.1, read as the reverse complement.
AAAGAGTTCTTTACCCGTTCCACTTTCACCAGTAATAAGTACTGTTGAAGTTGATTTAGATGCTATTAGGGCTTCTTTTTTAGAATGTCTTATGGCTGCACTTTCACCAATTATATTTTCTAATTTTATCTTATAATCTTTATTAATCTTATTATAGTTCTTTATAGCATCTCTTTTATCTATAAAATCAATAACATAGCCTTTTAATTCATTTTTTAATACTATTTTATTGATATTATATATTCCTTTTGAATCATATCCATATCTCTTATAAAAAAAGCTACATGATTTATCTTTCTTAAAGTTATTTATAGAAGGCTTCTGTATAAAATCTAATTCAGCAAATATGTTTTTGCCAGTTATATTATCCTTTAGATTAAAAAGCTCCTTAAATTTTGAGTTATACTTATCAATCTTGCCATCTACATCAATAGATACAACAGCCTTGTCCATGTTGTTTAATAAAGTCTCTAATTTTTTCTTTTCTAATTCCAGTTCATACGTTTTAATTTGAGCTTTTAATTTGCTCGATATTAAATCTGCCATCTTACCTAGAAAGTTTATAAGACCACTTTTATTATTTTCTATAATCTGTGCCTGCTCTTTTGTAAAGGCTATAAGACCTATAACGCCATGAGAATCACCATCACATATAATAGGGCAGCATACCTCTGCAAACTCTACACAGGCATCATTCTTATAGCATTCCTTACATATATCACTACTCTTTGGGTCATCGATTAGTATTGTAATCTGTTCTGTAAGTGATTTTTTAAAAGCTGTATATTTATCTACTTTCTCACCTATTTTATCTACATAGATTCCTGTTCCTGCAATCCTAAATAGTTCTTTATTTACTATAGTTACATCTATATTGAGTACTGATACTATAGCCTCAGCTATATTTTGAATATCAGATTTTATATATTCTAAACCTATCATAATCATCATTCCTTATTTTTTCTTAATATAAGTATTTGTCTTATTTCTTTAAGAATCAAGTATATCTTATTTAAAGTAAATTGGATTGACATTAGGATTACAAAGAGCATAACAATTATTATCAATTCATAATTTATTTCCATCTAAACATCTCCTTATAACAAAAGACTAGGCTTAACCTAGTCTTTTATATTATATCCATATTTATATTTTAACTCATTTATCTTCTTTTTCCCACATAAATATATTTTAATTTATTTGACTCTTTAATCATACCATCAAAGTTTAATCTTGAAAATATATTGAATACTTCATGTGGATAGTGAATCTTTGCAACAGAACCACAAAACTTATGTTTAAGATAGTTTAACTTAACTTTTAAATTTTTTAAATTTAAATCCTCTAATATAACCTCTCCATTGCCCTTTAAAACTCTTTGTATTTCAGATGAAGCTTTTTCACAATCTGTAATAACATTAAATTGGTCTACTATTATTATCTTGTTGAAATGATTATCATCAAATGGTAAAAACTCTAACTTACCTTTAACTACATTGCAATTTTCATTATATACTAAAGAATAACAGACATCTTCATAGTTACTATTCTCCAGTATAGTTACAGATGTACCAAGACCTCTCAATCTCTTGCCTAGGTTTCCTATATGACCAACAAGCAATATTTTATCACCTACATTATACTCAATTGTATCCAAAAAACATTCTAATTCATCAGATGTATATTTAGCTTTAACTGGCTGTCTATTTATCTGATACAATATGCTTTTCACAATGCTTCACCTCTTCATTTCCTCAATTATAAATTATGTACAGATTACATTATAATAAATGGCGAGCAACTATTCAAGAGATATTTCATTAGTATTTTTTTAAACAATCTTTATGGATTTTAATATGTTATTATAGCAGAATTATTGGTATTTTGTTCATAAAAAACAGTATACTTTTTGAATCTATTCGTTGTTATTCTCATCCAGTTTTTTTATTTTCGATATTGATACTTCATAAGCCATTTTTTTAATCACATTATTTTCATCTATTTTTTTCTCATATTCTCTACTTTGAACCCTACCCCAAAGCTGTATTCTATCACCAACTTTTAGATTCTTTGCAAATTTAGCATTTCTACCCCAAACTATTGATGGTATATAGTCAGATTTGTTATAAGGTCTATTTATAGCCACCAATAAATCGGTTATTTCCCTTCCTAGAGGCGTCTTCCTATATACAGGCTCCTTACATACATATCCATCTAGAAATATGCTATTAGGGTCTTTATTTTCCTCATCTATACTTTTTATTTCTCTAGCAAACACTGTAAGCACTAATCTATTTTTATTATTTAATGTTTTGTTATATGATCTTAATTGACCTACAACATTGACTAAATTTTGTTTATCGAGGTCAACATCTTGAAGAAGTCTTTCTGATACAGTCATTGGAAGTATATCAAAAGAATCACTTAGTCTGTTTATTTTTATTTTCATATTATAAAATTTTTCCCCAAATATCTCATGACTAAATTCTAGCTTATTGTCTAGCTCCCCTCTTAAGTTTACTACGTTATTCTCATCTTTAACAGCTATCATATTTTATCCCTCCACAATTGTTAATTCTTATATTTCTGGTATCAGCTTATATAATAAATATATTTGTGAGGGATGTATTTTATTACAAATCTTTGATTGCTGTTTAAAAATTTTTATTTAGTTATAAATTTCATTTAATCTTTTCCTTTTTAAATTTATAAAATTGTTATTGGATTTATATATCATCACACTGTTTAATTCCTCTATTTCACTCTTATATTAATTTTAAAACTCTTTATATATTTTTTTAAGTCATATATAACTCATTCTAAATACTTGTATACAAGTAAATCCAGTAACTTAAATTCATCCAAATAATTCAGATAACTCTAGAGTCATATATAACTTATTTTTTATCAGTTACAAGTTATTTTAGACTTAATATGATAATATTTTTATTTATCTGTATTAATATATGAGCACTTGCATAGTTTATTGAGCATAAAATATAAATATTTAACTTCAAATTATGCTTTAATTTTTATAAATACAACAATTTTCATCTCTAATTTAATAAATTATTATATATATTACACAATTGGCATATTAATTGCTTTATATAATTATATTAATTTAATAAATAAAAAACTGCCCTAAAATATTAAATTAATATTTTAAAGCAGTTTATAGTTTTATTATTAGCTGTAATATTTAATAAATACTAAGCAGTCTTTTTATTTTTATTTGCAGCCATTATCATTGTAGCAGAAGTGTACGCTATAACAACTATTACTAATGCTTTTAATATATCCATTGGTAGAGTTTTTACTATATATGCAGCTACGAAAACCCCTATTAAACCACAGATAGCTATTATAACTGATGCTTTTTTAGTATATGCATCTTCTTTTATGAATTTCATACTTGCAACTGGCATTAATAATGCACAAGAACCCATAACTATTGGGAACGCAACTTTTGCAGACATTCCTAAGAAGTAAACCATCGCCATACCAGGAGCATATAGACCTATACCAGCTGTCATTAAAGCACCTAGTATAAAGTTACCTAATACACCTATTACTAATTTAACACCAGTAAGACCTAATTCATTTCCCCCACCTGGTAATACGTTAACCCAAGGATGACCTAATAACATTAATATTGCTGTTAATGCTAGAGTTACACCCATAACAAGTTGTATTTTTCTTTCGTCCATTTTAGCTATTATTCCTGCACCTATGTATGAACCAACAGCTGCTGCCACAACCATAGATACTAGAGTAACACCATCAACTGGTATGATTGATGTAAATATGAATGCTTCTGTAACAACTGGAATAGTATGTGCTACGTTTAATGTACCAGGCATTTTTTTATCTGGTATATTTAATTTTAAAGCTTTTGACATTGCTATTGTTGGAGCAAATGACCCTATTCCTAATGTATCAAAGAAATCTGTTATAAATCCTGTTACAGCAACTTTTGGAGTACTTTGTTCTTCTAGTTTCCCCTCTTTGTTTGCTTTAGCTACGTCTTTACCAAACACAACTGCAAAGATTGCTGCGAATACTACGTATAATGCCTTTAAGATCGCTACCATAATCCATCCTCCTATTTTTTTATTTTTTAATATATTCTGAATCTTATAGCCTAAAAGCTATAGAATAGTAGCCGATAAAAGGCTACTATTCTATTTTAATTTCCCAATTTATTTATTGCTTACTTAAGAATAAATCCATGTTTAAGTGGATCTTCTTCATCTATTACAAAATGATTGAATCCAGTTATATAAGCAGAACCAGATATTTTAGGTACTACAGCATTGAAATCTGCAACTTTAGTTTCTTCAACTATTTCACCTTTGAATAAAGTTCCTAATATACTTTCATATACGAATTTTTCTCCTACTTTTAATTCACCTTTAGCATGTAAAGTAGCTAATTTAGCACTTGTTCCAGTTCCACATGGAGATCTGTCAACTTGACCTTGACCAAATATAACTACATTTTTGTAAGTAGCTTCTGGATGAGTTGGCTCATCATATATTTCAACTAAGTCTACAGTTTTTATGTGAGCTAAAGTTGGATGTTGTATTTCTATTTGCTCGTTTATTATGTCTCTAAGTTTCATAGCTAACTCAGTTAATTTACCAGCATTTTGAGGTTCGATTTTTAAACCTAATTGACTTGCATGTATTATAGCAAAGAAGCTTCCACCAAATGATATGTCAAATTTAACTGTTCCAACACCTGGTAATTCAACTTCAACACCTTCTTTATATAAGAAAGCTGGCACGTTTAAGAATGATACTTCTTTAGCTTTTCCATCTACAACTGTAACGTCTCCTCTTATTATTCCTGCTGGAGCTTCCATAACTACATGAGTTATAGGCTCTACTGCTGGAACTACACCTGTTTCTATAGCTGCTGTCATAGCTCCTATTGTACCATGGCCACACATATTAAGGTATCCGCCACCGTCCATGAAGATTATTCCAAAGTCAGCATCTGGACAACACGGTTGAGTCATTACAGAACCAAACATATCATTATGTCCTCTTGGCTCTAACATTATAGCAGTTCTTAAATAATCTAGATTTTTTTCTAAATATTCTTTTTTCTCAGGCATAGAATTTCCTTTTATATTAGGTATTCCACCTACAACTATTCTAGTTGCTTCACCTGCTGTATGAGAGTCTATAGCTTGTATACTTCTGCTAAATTTCATATCAAATTCCCCCTTAGGTTTATTTTGCGTTTTACGCATTTTTAATTTTAGAAAAGCCAATGCTTCTTAACATCAACTTCATCCATGTGATTGTATCCAACTACTTCTGTTTCTATGTAGCATGTTGTCTTCTTATAATAAATTATGGTAGCTTTATATGTATGGCTTCGTAAATACTAGTCCTCATCTGCTCCCATAATAGTAAGACCTACTGTAAATATATCCAATACCTTAATTAAAATTATTCATAACAAGTGCATGTTAGAATCAATATCTATCAAATCTAGTAATGGATTTGTTATCCATGTTTTCTCATCTTAAGTTTTAAAAATGCTAGAGCTTTTTTAGCATCTATTTCATTTGTGTTGTTTTCTCCAACAACTTCTGTCTCTATACCTTCTTTTGATTTGTTCATATCAACTATAGTATTCATATATTGATTGCTTACAACAAATTTAGCTTGAGTACCATTAAATGTAACTCCAACTACAGGTATATCTCTTTTTCCTATTTCCTCAAATGTGTTGGCATAGTCAACATGTGAGTTTCCCCATCCATCTGATGAAACTATAGCTCCGTCTGCTCTCATGGCTTCCAGCCAAGCGGCCGTTCTTTGTCCCACAAAAGTCTTATTTTCGTTTCCATCTGGAGTTCCTACTACTATTACTCCAAGTAAGTCTACATCTTTATCACTTTCAACTATATCTAAAAGTGGGTCTCTAAAGTGATGAAGAGATGTTTCTTTTGTTGAAGGTCCTATTCCCATAATATCCACCTCTCTTAAGTCATAGCTCTAAGGGCACCATCTCTGTATTCATTAGGAGATATAATCATAGGTACATTTCCCATATCTATAATTGATGTTCCTCCTTCAAAACCACTAGGCTCCTTTGAGAATAACTGATTGTCATACATAGCACCTTGACCTGCTATTTGTTTTACTATGACAACCTTTTTTGCATTTGGTCGAATTTTGTCAAAATATTCACGAACTTGAGTAGCATTTCTTCCGTCTTCCATTTTCAAAGACGTTCTTATTTCTTGTATAAAATCATCACATGCTCTAAATGCTGCAAGTGGAAGTGCTCTTTCGAAAGGTAAACCTCCCTTTAGAGTTACATCTACATGAATTATATAATCTTCAACTGATGGAGTTCCATATCTACCAAACACCATTTGTTCTTTCAAAATTCCTTCTGAAGAGCCAAATTCATGCATTTGATTTCCATCTTCATCTGCGCCAGTTAACATTACATATACACCAGTTAAAGTATGTGTAATTCCCTCTCCCAATCTGCCTAAAACTTTGGTTGATATTGGTATAATGTCCATAATAGTGTTAATTTCTCTGTCATAATCTCCAGGCTTTATTATATCTACTTTTATGTCTGTTATTAAATCTTCTTTTTCTTTTATTTCATCTATACTTGATAAGTTGATTGTAAGTACATCTTTCTTTATAGAAGTTTTTGAACCGAAATTAACTTCATTCATATGAAACGGTTTTATAACAAGTCTTCTCATTATTTTTTCTTCCATAATATCCACCTTTGTTCTTAAAACCCCTCTCCTAACTGTGTGGGAGAAGGGTTTTATATTTTCAAATATAAATTACATTTTAAACGTGAGCTTTATATTCGTATGGTAATGGAACTATCTTACCAGCAGATGGTATTGCAACTAATTGCTCTAATGTATCTCTTAATATATGTGTTTGCATTTCTATGTTATGTGGTTCACCAGCATTAGCACCCATTGGAACTAATGGAGCAACTGCTCTAGGAGTTCCGTTTTGTCTAACTACTGGAGGAAGAGCTGCGATTATTATTGTAGGTATTCCAGCTTCCTCTATTGCTCTCTGCACGATCACGGCAGTTCTATGGCAAGTACCTCAGCCAGCTGTCATGACTACACCGTCTACTCCCTCTTCTTTAAGTTTAGCAGCGATAGCAGGACCAGTTTCTTCAGTGAAGACATGTTGGTTTCCTCCACCACCCATGAATGCATAGTGCATAGGAGCTACTGCTTTTATAAATCCTTCTGCAGCTAATTCATGTAATCTATCTATAGGAAACATACAGTTTATATCTTTGTTTACATCTCCATTATCATATCCACCATGTGATACCATCATTTCATCAACTGTAGCTGTATTAGGTACAGCTCTAAATGTAGTATCTCCTGCTAGATTAAATCTCTTGTCAGATTTTAAGTGAACACCAGCTGCTGTAGCTAAAGCTATAGTCATATCTTTTAATTCTTTAGTTACAGGAGTCCAAACTGGAGGAGGTGTTATTGGAACGAATATTTCAGATTGAAGTCCTTGTACTGTTGTAAGGCTCATATATTTCCTCTCCCTTCTATTTTCAAACGATTATTTATTATTTTTCTTCTTGCTTTGATTGCATTTCTTCTTGTTTTTCTTTTTCTCTCCTAATATTTTCTACATACTCTTGATTAGGCTCTGGACTTAATACCTCAGGATAGCTTAGCATGAATCCAACTTCTTGACCTATCTTAAGTTCGTAGTCAGTTATAAGCATTCTATTAGGTATTTTAAATTGTCCAAGTCTACCTTTCAGGTCTATAGTCACTCCACCACCTTTGATGTCAACTATAATACCCTCATAAAAAGTCTCTGATGAGATATATTTTAATCTATCCATTATAATTCTACCTCTCTACACTGTTTTAAACTTGGATCTAAATTTATACTATTATCTAAATCTTAGTTTTCGTCTTTTTCGTATATTTCTCTTCTTTTCTTACTCATTGGTAAAGATTGCTCATTATCTTCTAATGCTATTTTTTCTCCTGTAACTTTTTCTATAGCCTCTATGTTATTTAATTTAACATTTGGATTCCATTTTCTTTCAGGAGCTTTAACTTCTACACCAGCTATAGCATTTTTAAGCATAGCCATTATTCTAACAGCATCTTCTGGAGCTAATGTATTGTTAGATAATATTTCATTCTCTATACCTTGCTTAGACTTGTTATTATCTACCATGTGAGTCATGTATTTATTACCAACAACTAGAGCACCTTGAACAGCTGAGAAACTTACACCAACTACTGGTATACCTCTCATACCTATTTGCTCTATGTGAGATGCGAAGTCTATATGGTTGTTTCCGAAACCTTCAGTAGTTACTACAGCTCCATCAACTTCCATAGCTTCAACTAACATACCTAATCTCTTAGATACATAGAATTTCTCAGCGTTTACTTGTGGAGAACCAACAAATACAACACCTACTAAATCTATTTCTTCATCTTCCATAGCTCTTATTACTAATGGCTCTCTCCAGTAATGTCTTGACATTTCTTTTGATGCAGGTCCTATACAAGTTAATGCATGGATACCACCATCTAATACTTCAAGTGGAGATAATACAACTGGCATGTTTCCTAAGTCAACGTTTGGTTGAGCTCCTAATGTACCAACTGGCTCAACTGGTAATATTAGGTTGTCATGCATTGCACCTTGTCCCATTATTTCTTTTATAACAACAACTTTCTTTTTACCTTCTCTTCTGTATTGCTCTATTACTTCTTCGTCAACTACTAAAGAGTTGTCAACTGTTTTTAATGCTTCTCTTATTTCTTGAGTTACATAGTCAAATGCACGGTGAGCAGCTAGAGGTCCTGGTCTTTCCATGTTAGTTCCTGCTTTTATTGTTACTTGACCTTTGATGAATATTTCACCTTTGTCAGCAGCACCTGGTCTACCCCACATCATAGTAGTATTTAACTCACCTTCTGAAGAACCGAATTCACCTATTTGAACTCCATTTTCATCTGTACCAGTTAATACCATTACAGCTCCATCTATAACTCTAGTTATACCTGTACCTAATTCGCCTTCTTCTTTAGTAGCGATTGGTTGTATATCTAATACAGCTTCACTGTAAGTTTCATATTTATCAGGAGTTATTATTTCTAATTTCATATCTACAACTAACTCTTGAGTATCATTAGCTTCTTTACATATTTCTTCAGCATTTCTGATGTATAAAGTAGTTCCTTCTATTTTAGTCTCATCAGCAAATTCAACTTTATCTATTTTAAAGTGTTTTTTAGTTAAGCTTCTTAAAAGTTTCTTTTCTGCAACTTTTGGAGCTACTTCTGCTGCACCTGCTACTGGAGCTGCAACGTTTGCTACTGGAGCAGCAACTCCTGCTTGACCAGCTACTGATAAAGGTATTTCTAAGCTTATATTTTTACCTTCACCTATGTGTATTTTAACTGTTTCACCTAAAACTCCTGTGCTTACTGGCACTACTGCTTCTAAAGCTGCTGGAGCTTCTTCTACTACTGCTTCTTCTGCTACTACTTCTTTAGCCTCTCCTGCTTTGTATCCTTCTACATTTTCTGTAGTCATTGGAGATAACGCATCTAAAGTTTCTTTTAACTTAGCTCCTAGTACTTGACCTATAGTTAATCCATTTTCTGGTATTGTTAATAATCCAGAATCCTCTAAGTCTGCAAATATTGCTGGATCTTCTAAGTTTTCTGGTGCTATTATTGTTCCCGCTTCAAATCTACAACAACATACTGCTGGGTCATTTGCATGGGCTTGAGCTGTTTCTAAAGTTATTGACATAGTATAAAATACCTCCTTACATTATTTTCTTATTTATTATTTTAAATCTCGATTCCTCAACAGGTAGCCCCTTAACTGAGGAATCAAGTAAATTAAAACCTTCTTAAATAGTTGTATTTTAACTATTATTTTTGTGGTACTACTCCCATTTGAGTAGCAATTGCTAAAGGTATCTCTAAGTTGATATCTTTACCTTCTTGTATGTGTATTTTTATTACTTGACCTGTCGTAGCTTGTGTCAAAGTAGCTACAGGTGCTACTGGAGCTTCTACTTTTTCTTCAGTAGATTCCTCAACATCTGTTTCTGTTGTTTTATACCCTTCCACATTATCTGTAGTCATTGGAGATAAAGCATCTAAAGTTTTTGTTAATTTAGCTCCTAATACTTGACCTACTGTTAAATGATTTTCTGGTATAACTAGCAATCCTGAATCTTCTAAATCTCCAAATATTGCTGGATCTTCTAAATTTTCTGGTGCTATTATTGTTCCTTCTTCAAATCTGCAGCAGCATACTGCTGGGTCATTTGCATGAGCTTGAGCTGTTTCTAAAGTTATTGACATATAAAAATGCCTCCTTCTTTTGATTTTTAATTTATATTGATACCTTAACACTTTTAATAATCAACATTTTTACTGTTCCCTACTAACAGCTCTAAGTGTTAAGATTTTTAAACTACATAAGTCATCAAAATCATTGTTTTTTTCTCATTTGAAGTCACTTTATATATAAGCAATTCCTATGCCAACTTATTAACAAAAAGATTTTTTCTATAATAGATTCTTCTCTTATCGCTATTTTTAGCCAAATATCATATAAATATTTATTTAAAACAGTTTATTTTTTATGTATGTAAACATTTTCTCAAACAAAAAAAAGTGTCAATTTATCAACACTTTTTTATTTTTTTTAACACACCCACATACATAGCATTGTTATAACCATTGATTTCACTACACTTAATACTGATATTTATTATTTTGTCAAAATTTAGTCATGTGTCATATTTTAGACACATCTATTTTGTATTGGTCTATCTTATAATACAATGTAGTTCTTGGTATATTTAATATCTTAGCTGCTTTAGCTTTATTTCCATTAGACATTTTTAAAGCCTTTGTTATATTTTTTACTTCAATCTTTTGAGTAGCTTTCGTCAAATCTAAAGGATATTCCTCTTCTTCAGTACTTTTATTAGTAGAATCCATCATGTAGCTTGGTACATCCTCCATCTCTATCCTAGAGTTTTGAGACAAAACAACCATATTTTCAATTGTATTTTTTAATTCTCTAATATTTCCTTTCCATCTATAGTTTTGAAATATATCTATTACATCTTTACTAATTGTAAGAACAGGTTTGTTGTTTTGTTTACATATTTCTTCTAAAAAGCTATGAACCAACAATCCTATGTCCTCTTTTCTCTCTCTAAGTGGTGGAATCTTTATCTCCACAACATTTAATCTATAGTATAAATCTTCTCTAAATTTTTCTGATTTCACCATTTTACCTAAATCTTTGTTAGTAGCTGATATTATTCTAGGATTTATTTTTATTGTTGTATCTCCACCAACTCTTCTTATTTCCTTTTCTTGTAGTACTCTAAGCAACTTAGCCTGCATACTAAGAGGTAAATCAGCAATTTCATCTAAAAATACAGTCCCATCCTTTGCAAGTTCAAATATACCTATTCGACCTTTTTTGCTTGCTCCAGTAAATGCACCTGATTCATATCCAAAAAACTCACTTTCAAACAACTCATTTGGTATGGCACTACAGTTAACAGGTATAAATTGACCTTTTCTCTCACTATAATCATGAATAGCTCTGGCAAATACTTCTTTACCTGTACCACTTTCACCCCAGATAAATATGCTACTATTGGTTCTAGCTACTTGTTTTGCAATCGCTTTCGATTTTTCCAACTTATAACTCTTACCTAAAATTTTATCAAAGCTACCTTTGGATAAGTTTTTAACTTCATTCTTTAAATATTTCAATGTATCATTTACCTTTTCAAGTTCAAGAGCAAGTATCTTGGCTTCTGTAACATCAACTTCTGTACATACAACACCAATAAATTCTTCCTTATAAAATATAGGATTTGCATGGACTAGTGCATACATATTTTCTTTTTTATCTGTAAAATATAAGTCACTCATACCGATTTTACTATTTAATACTTTTTCTGAAATAGTATTTTCCAAAAATTCGTTCATCGGTCGACCGACTATGTCTTCAGATTTTATATCATACCTTTCCTCCATAAACTTATTCCACAATATAACTACACCTTCGTTATTTATAGCACAAATTCCTTCTTTAATTTGTCCTATAATATATTTCAAAGTCAATCCATAGTCTTCTAAATGCATATATAAATAGTCTCTAATATGCTCTTGTTTTAAGACTCCAATAATTTTATTGTCTCTAAGAACAGGGAGAATTCCTATATTTTTCAATATCATTATATCTCTGCACTCATCTAAGGTTAGACCTTCGCTGACATATATTACATCCTTTTTCATTATAAGTTTTACTGGTTGACCGTCATACTTCTTATGCATGTCATAAAGATTATGTATATCTGTCATAGATATAATCCCTTTTAATTCACCAGATGAATCTATTACCATTAGAGTTTTTGTGTTACTTTTTATCATTTCTTTTATTGCATCTTCAATTCTTGTGTCTTCGTCTATAGTTGTAAATTTTGTATCCATTACCTCTTCTACTTTTTTTACTTCTGGTATCGAAAACATAAAGTCCCCCCTTTATAGTAGTACATCATCAAAACTTATTTATATATATTTATTCTAGCATATCATAATAACAGTTTATTAAATAATTAATATTAAAATTTCTTAACTGTTTAATATACAAATTTCTAATACAAATTCATGTAATTACTAAAATGAATACTTAAATCTATACAAATGAAATCAAATGAATTATACCTTTAGTATATTATTTTTTCAATACTATTTTCACCTTCAAAGTATTTTTCTATTCACAAAACAATTAACATCTGTTCTCACAAAGGTTATACTTACATAAAAAAATGCCTCAAAATGATTTTAAATCAATTTGAGACAATATATTTTAAAACTTAATAACAAACAGTACTCCATATTAATTTTTTGCTCTTTTTGTTTGATACACTAACCCACAAATTGCTACAATACCAATAAGTATGTATGGCATTATTTGAGTTTCATCACCTGTTTTTGGTGATTTTACAACTATGTCATTTGTTGGTGGTACTGGTGGATTTACTATTGTATCATTTTTTGATGGCACTGATGGATTTTCCACTACATCACCTGATGGTGGCACTGGTGGATTTATCACTGTATCATCTGATGGTGGTACTGGTGGATTTATTACTGTATCATCTGATGGTGGTATTGGTGGATTTATCACTGTATCATCTGACGGTGGTACTGGTGGATTTATCACTGTATCATCTGATGGTGGTGATGGCTTAGGTTTATGACCATTTGAGTTATCATTACCATTATCTGGTGGCACTGGTGGATTCACATCAGGGTCTCCATCTGTTGGTACACCTATATTGAAATCAACTTCCTCGCCATTTTTTTGTTCTATTGTATAACTTAATAAATTTTGCTTACTAGTAGGCAATAAAGATGAATGGTCTTTATCACCAAAATCGAAAACTGTCTTAAAATACTGAATAGCTTTTGGGAAAATATAATCATAAGATAAAGCAGATATATTAGCTTTTACATCTGGCTTATTAACACTTTTAAGTTTAAACTTTTCTTGTGTTGAAATTTCTACTTCACCTGTACCTATTACATTTCCATTTTCATCATAAGCAGTTACTCCATCTGGTAACTTTAATTTAACTACACCACTATAACCTACTAAAGCTATAGCTTCTGTTTCATAAGTACCATCTTGATTCTTATCAAATTTAATATCAGTCAAACCATTACTCAGACTAGGTTTTCCTGTATCATTTGGCTTTAATTCTTCACGCCCTGCATTTAATAATGCCTCTAAGTAAGCTTTTGAATTTATTGCTGCTTCCTTACCTTTTAGATACTCAGCTTTTTCCTCTTCAGTCTTTGCACTCTCTATAAACATATCATAAAGCTTTATATTAGCTTGATATTGTTTAAGTCTTTCCTGCTCATTCATTTGCCCAAGCATAATCCAAATTGCATCTTGAGTAGTAGAATGAGTTATACCTTCATATTCTTCTCCACCTAAATTAAATTGTTGCTTATATCCAAATCCATCAAACTCAGAACCCGCATATAGTATAGATTTAATTGCATCTTCGTTTTGATTTTCTTGACCATTAAAATCTTCTGCTGGTAAGTATGGACTCTTATTATGACTAGTTGGAGATTTTAGATGATTATTATAACAAAATGCAGTTTGTTCTCCGTCTTCACCTTCTATTATATATTTCCCATCTTTATAGCCTGCACCTATAAGACCTTCTATTATATAATCAAAAGTTAAAGTTTTTGTAATATCATCAAATCTTACATCAAAATAAGGTCTATTTGAACCATCTGTTTCTTTTAACAAACATGTATCTTTTACTTTTGAATTTTTATTATACCATAATCCAATATTTGCATCTTTTGAAGTAAGTACCTCACTAATTTCTGACTGTACATCTGTTTTTACATCATTTTCATCTTCCCAGAAATTATATACAATCTTATTTATTTGAGATACAGTAAGATTAAGAATATCTTCAATATTCTGCTTCAAACTCATTTCTTCTACTTCTAATTCTTCATCTTCTTCTGATGGTATAATTTCACCTAATGGCTTCTCTCCATCTGTTATCTCTTCACCTGATGGCTTCTCTCCATCTGGTATCTCTTCACCTGATGGCTTCTCCCCATCTGGTATCTCTTCACCTGATGGCTTCTCTCCATCTGGTGTTTCTCCTCCTGATGGCTTCTCTCCGTCTGGTGTTTCTCCTCCTGATGGCTTCTCTCCATCTGGTGTTTCTCCTCCTGATGGCTTCTCTCCATC
>NZ_JAGWCW010000036.1:0-41493 GCF_020657835.1 Clostridioides sp. ZZV14-6387 | reverse complement strand
ATATAAATTATTATATAAAAAGAATACGCCAAAAGACTTTGAAAATCTTTTGGCGTATTCTTTTTATATATATTCATTTATATAGTTATTTTTTTTAGAAAAAATACACTTAAGTATTTCTATTGTTTCTTTTGAAACACCTTCCAGATTATTTAAGAAAATAGCTTCCTCTACATCTATATACGAAAATGCTAGCTGTGTTAAGGCATTTATATCTAATTTAATATCAAAGCCTTCTTGAGACTCTTCTATGGCTTTTTTATCTAATTTTTCTATAGATACCTTATGATTCTTTATAGAAACTTTAAATAAACCATTATTTTCATCTATAAACTTGTCTTCTATTAATAAATTAATCGAACCACTAATATCCTTATCCACAACTATATCCTCTATAAATTTCTTTACATTTATAACTCTTCCCATCATAAAAGGTTTTATTTTTATCTCACAATCTTTAGGGTTGTCTAATATAAATCTTATTTTGTCTATTATAGGAGCAGATATAGTAGCTATCTTACATTGAGTATTGTGATTATATATAAATTTAAGCATTGATTTAAGAGCATCTATATTCTTATAAAATAACTCTCTAACAAACATTTTGTCTCCTTGAAGAAAATAAACTATATACCCATCTTTTTCATTACCTTCATGAATGTATAAAAGCCCATCTTCACTTTGAATTTCTTTAAATAAGTTTTCATAATAATGTTCATCTTTTAACACATTACCATTAACCTCATTTAAAAAAGCTCTATCTATTTGTATTAAATCATCAATTTGTGATACATCAGCTTTTATCATCTTTCCACTTGACTTAAAATTTTTTAAGTCATCTGTATTAAGTGTATATTCAATCTGGTCATAACAGTGTTCATACCCAAATCTTCTATAAAGTCTATAATCGATTGGCATCAATATAGAAACTAATTGTCCTTTTTTATACAATTCATTTAAAGTAAATTTAATAACTTTACTCATATATCCAGTTCCTCTTCCTTCTGGAAGTGTGGAAACCCCTACTACATACGATGTATTGTATACCTTATTATTTAGTATTAACTTATACTGATTTAGCTGAAGAGAGGAAACAACTTTTCCTTCATCTAAAGCTACTACAGTATTTTCATATTTATACTTATCCTCAAAATAGAACTTCATAAAACTATCACTATCATTAAAACAATAACTCCAAATTTCTTTTATACTTTCTATTTCTTCCTCTTTAGCATACCTAATCTCCATATAGCCTACTAAGCCTCCCTAACACTGTACTTTTCAACAAATCTACAAGGATGGTAAGAAAGTTTAGCCTTTCTTAGACCTTCAATACCTAAATCTTCTTCTCTATTTACAAATTCAACATCTTTAAATTCATTTACTAAAAATTGTTGGTTTATAAATGGATATAGACCTCTTATATCAGGATTAGCTTTTTCTATATGAATAAGTGCCATATTTTTGTTTAAAAGCTCTCCTATACTGAATGCTTCTAATTTTCCATCCACATAAACACCAAACACTTTTACTCTATCTTTTAGTACGTCATAATGGTTAAATATCTTTTTGATACCTATCAATTCATCATCCATACTTTCATCAAATTCATCATTTTCTTCCTTATTACTTTCCCATTCTTTCATTAATACTAAACATTCATTGAAGTTTTCTTTATCTAATAATTTAACTTCATATCTACCTGCATATTCTTTTAAGAAATAATTTATATGATTTCTCTTTTTCTGGTTCTTCTTACCAGCTAGAGTTCTTAAACTTTCTGCATCATAGATATAGTCAAATAAATCTCTTTCTTCTATATACTCAAATCTATTTGGATACTTTTCTTTTAAAAATTCTACTACTTCAGTAGTAATACCTCTTAAGTATATCTTTTTATTATTTTTAGAAAAATATTCAAGTACAAAATCTACAACTTCTGGAAGTTTTTCTCTTTTAGCTAGTGGTAATATTGAGAAACTATCCCCTTCGTATTCACCAACTAAAACAGCAAAATCTTCTCCTATATAATATCCTGTCTTATAAACATGTTGCCACATATATAAAGTACTAAAACAGTACTCACAAGCTTCATAATCTACTAAATCAAAATATGGGTCTAGCTCCTTTTTTGAATTTAGTTCAATATCTCTGAAAAACATAAAATCCTCCTACCTTTTTTATTGCTTAATTTTTTTAAATTTTATATCTATAAAAACTCCAATTTTATTTTGGTATTAATTTCATTTATATTGTTTAAAATATAAAATATAATAAGTCATATATATCTTATATTACCCATCATAAATTTATATAAACATGTAATGACTGGAGTGATTTTTTTATTGAGAAATAAAATTTTTTTATTAATACTTATTATAATATCACTTTTAAGCGGTTGTGACAAAAAATCTCTACTATCTATACATATGATAGATGTGGGACAAGGTGATAGTATTTTAGTACAAACACCTACAAATAAAAATATATTAATTGATGGAGGTGATGAAGATAGCGGAAATATAGTTACTAGTTATTTGAAACATAAAAAAATAAAAACTATTGATATAATAATAGCGACACATCCAGATTCAGACCATATAGGAAGTCTTGATAATGTCGTAAAAAAATTTAATGTAAGTTCTATATATATGACTGAACAATCAACAAGTAGTGAATCTTATCAAAATCTAATAAATTCTTGTACTGACAAAAACCTCTCTATTAAATATCTCTATAAGGATGATATTTTAAATATCGATAACAATATAAATATATATGTATTAAGTCCATCATATATACAAGAAGAATCAAATTTAAATTCAATAGTTTTTGAACTAACTTTTAATAATAACTCATTTTTATTTATGGGTGATGCAGAAGAATCAATTGAAAAAGAAATCTTACATTCTTTTGAACTGGACAATATTAATTTTATAAAAATAGGTCACCATGGAAGTAATTCATCATCATCTTTAGAATTTATAAAAAGAATTAATCCAGATATAGCTGCTATATCATGTGGATATAAAAATCAATATGGTCATCCTCATAAAGAAGTTCTCAATAATTTGAAACAAAACCATGTATCGATTTATAGAACAGATAAAATAGGTGATATTGTTTTTTATAGTGATGGAGAAATTATATTTACAAAACATAAATATGAGATAGATACATAAAAAAATAAAACTATAACTGCATAATATAATTAGGCTAAAAGTATCAATATAAAATAGTTTTACATTGATACTTTTAGCCTTTAAAATACGTATTTAAACCTTATAAATCAAAATATTTAAACTTATTGTTCTAATAATTCATTCACTATTACAGATGCAATTATTAGCCCTCCTACAGACGGTACGAATGATACACTACCTGGTGTTACTTTTCTCCCATTCATTACTTTCTTTTTAAGTTCTATTGGTTGTTCAGTTGAATATACTACTTTTAATTTTTTAATGCCTCTATCTCTAAGTTCTTTCCTCATAACTTTAGCTAAAGGACAAGTACTTGTTTTGTGTATATCAGTAACGACTATTTTAGTTGGGTCTAATTTATTTCCCATACCCATAGAACTTATTATTTTTAAGCCTTTTTTTTCACAGGTTTCAATTAGATGTATTTTAGAGCTTACCATATCTATTGCATCCACAACATAATCATATCTTTCAGCCAATATTTCATCACTAGTATCTTTATTGTAAAGGCTTCTTATTTTTTTTATATTGATATTAGGATTTATATCCAAGATTCTATCTTCCATTACATCTACTTTATACTTTCCTACAGTTGAATGTAAAGCTGGTATTTGTCTATTTATATTAGTTATATCTACATCATCAAAATCCACAATAGTAAGATTACCAACTCCAGCCCTTGCTAGAGCCTCAACAGTAAAACTACCAACTCCTCCGATTCCAAATACTATTACATTTGAACTCTTAAGTTTTTCTATTCCATCATCTCCAACTAGAAAACTAGTTCTCGTTGTAAAATTATTTTCCATCTTTTCACTCTCCTAGATTTTTATCTAAACAATAATAGTATTATAAAATATACATTATATAATACTCAGATATTATATATCATTAAAACTAAATTATCTTAAAATAAATTTAAAAAGGTATCTTTTAATATTAAAAGATACCTTTTACATACTGGCGGGAATGCGTGGGAATCGAACCCACCTAAGAGGCTCTTAACCCCTCATACTAGTTTTGAAGACTAGAGGGCACACCGGCACCCATCCACTCCCATAGTGAAATGCTTCTCAACGAAATCTATAATATCATATATTTTGACTCTTTGCAACAATTTTTATAGATTTATTTGATAGTAAGTTATAATTTAAATAGCTTTTATCTATACATGGTTAAAATTTACTTTTTATTATGTGCTTAAAATTAAAAACTGGAAATTATATTTTATGTATATATAAAGAGCTCCTCTCTATATTAATTAAAATATAATTTCCAGTATAAATATAAATTATCTAATTATTTTAATATAC
The DNA here is from genome assembly GCF_020657835.1 of Clostridioides sp. ZZV14-6387. Lineage (NCBI taxonomy): Bacteria > Bacillati > Bacillota > Clostridia > Peptostreptococcales > Peptostreptococcaceae > Clostridioides > Clostridioides sp. ZZV14-6387. Next base: position 36,977 of record NZ_JAGWCW010000036.1, on the reverse strand, counting down.
GTATATCTATAGTTTTTCTTCCCCAGTTATAAACTGTCTTTGAGTCATTCATAAATATATCAATTTTATTTCCTTTTATTGCTCCACCACAGTCTTCAGCAGTAAATACCATGTCAAATTGAGGTATATAAACCTTAGTTCCATATGGTATAACCTTAGGGTCTACAGCTATCGTTCCCCACTTAGGCTTTGTTCCTGTAGCAGTTATACTATGACCAGTATATGCAGTTGCTACTACTCTCATATTTTTACCATTGTTACTACTACTATTACTAGATGATGATGAAGCCATTCTTCTTGAGTTTTCTCCCCTTGATGAAGCTACTTGCATCTCTACTTTTGTTCCTTTGCTTACAACTTTGTTTACAGGCTCAGCTTTAACAACCTTTTTCACAAATTCCTTTTCTACTTTCTTTCCATTGTGATAAGTTTCTTTATATATTAATTCACTTTTCCCAGATTTTCCTTCTTCTTTAACTTCAGAGTCTCCCTTTGATAAGGAACCATCTTCAACAACTGTAACTTCAAATGGAATGTCTTTAGTTTCTACAACTGTTTTTTCTTTTACATCAATTACTTCTATTTTATCTCCATTAGATAACTTTGAGTTTTCATCTAAAGTAACTATATCATTTGCATCATAGCTAATGTTTTGAGATTTTAAAAGTTCTCCTACATTAGAACTAAATGTTGATATAGTTCTTTCTTCTCCCTTTACTACTAATGTTACTTGTTTATTAAGTGCAGAGTACCCTGATAATATCCCAACTGATAAAACAACCGCCATTACCGAGACTTTAGCATTACTCAATTTTTTAAAATTCATATAAACTTTCCTCCCTCAAATTTTTTTACACTATATATTTTGCTTCATAAAATTCTGCTTTGTAAATTTCTTTTTTTGTTTGTGTTTTTTGTGTAACTAAATTGTAACTATTTTTTAAAGAGTTGTCAACTTGACAAAAAAATAGAAATATGTATGCATAGTATTTTCAACTATTCAAACATATTTCTATAAGTTACAACAATGTCATTGTTTATTGTTGTTTTGTTATCATTTTGTTACCTTTTAATTTTATATATTTTCTATTTGCCAATTGATAGGTTCTTTTCCTAACTTTTCAAGAATTTCATTTATCTTAGAGAAGTGTTTACATCCAAAAAAACCTTTACTTGCTGATAATGGACTTGGATGAGGTGCTTCTAAAATATAATGCTTACTTGTATCAATCAATTCTACTTTTTTACGTGCATTACTTCCCCATAATACGAAAATAACTGGGTCTTCACGTTCGCTTAAAATAGAGATTACTCTATCTGTGAAAATTTCCCATCCTTTATTTTTATGAGAATTAGCTTCATGTGCTCTAACAGTAAGAGCAGTATTTAAAAGTAATACTCCTTGGTCTGCCCAAGGCATCAAATATCCATTGTTAGGTATAAAACACCCTAAATCTTCTTTTAATTCTTTATACATATTTAATAACGATGGTGGAGTTTTCACTTGTGGTTGAACTGAAAAAGCTAAACCATGAGCTTGATTATCTCCATGATAGGGGTCTTGTCCCAGTATCAAAACTTTTGTATCTTTATATGAAGTATGTTTCAAAGCTTCATATATATTATGCATATTCGGGAATATTTGACGTGTTTTATACTCTTCTATAAGAAATTTTCTTAAATTTAAGTAGTAATCTTTTTCAAATTCTTCTTTCAATAATTCATTCCAATCATTTTCTAAGTTAACCATATTTATCACCAATTCCTTTCAATTATTTTTATTATTTTATTTAGAAATTATATCTTCTTGATTATCATCCTTTTCATTTGTATTTATTTTTATGCTAACTCTATTAGGTATACAAACTATGCTTTGACTTGGTTTATTTATAAAACCAGTATGTACACAAACCTTGTCAGGACATGAAGCATCTACTATTTCTACCCCTTTATCATGAATCTTTACTATATTATACCCCCCTCTATTCTCTATTTTAAATTCTTCTTTGGCATCTATTGGAACAGTTTTATACAATTTATTATCTACATAAATCTCAATATTTCCAGCATTTTTAGAATTTATAACATTTATTATTCCATAACATGCTGTAATAACAACTAAAATGCCTAAAATAAGAAGAATGTCTTTTTTCTTCATTTTTTGTCCTCCTATGAAATTATGTTATAATAAAATAATAACACAATTTCATAGGAGGAATATACCATGAATAAGAAAAAAATCACATTTATTTTTGTGATATTGATTTTAGCATTAATTTTATTTTCATTTTTTAGGAGTTCAAGCCAGAATACTAAATATAGTAAAACTAGCTATTACCTTGGTACAGTAAATGAAGTTACTGTATTTAATATAAAAGAATCCAAAAGTGATAAAATCTTAAATGAATGTGATTCAATTTTAAGATATATTGATAATAAAATGAGCACTCATATACCAGGCAGTGATGTTTCTAAAATAAATGATAATGCTGGAAAGAATTTTGTCAAAGTTTCAGATGATACGTTTTTCGTTGTAAAAGAGGCAATACAATATTCCAAACTATCAAGTGGATATTTTGACATAACAGTTGGTCCAGTATCAAACTTATGGGCAATTGGAACAGATAAAGCTAAAGTTCCAAGTGATTCTGAAATAAAAGAGCTTTTGCCTCTAATTGATTATAAAAACATTGTATTAGATGAAAAAAATAAATCTATAAAATTGACCAAAGAAAACATGAAAATTGATTTAGGCGCAATAGCTAAAGGATATGCTGCTGATAAAATAGTGTCCTATTTAAAATCAGAAGGTGTACAAAAAGGTTTAGTTAATTTAGGAGGCAATATATTTACTTTAGAAAATGGTAAAAATGATAAGCCTTTTAAAATCGGCATTCAAGACCCAACTAGTAAAAATGGAGAATCTATAGGAAATATAGAAACCACAAACAAATCTGTTGTTACATCTGGAATTTATGAAAGATTTATAGAAAAGGATGGCAAAATATATCATCACATGTTAAATCCATTTACAGGTTATCCTTTTGAAAATAGCTTAAGTAGTGTAACAATAATATCTGATAAATCTATTAATTGTGATGCTTTATCTACTTCTACATTTGGACTTGGACTTGAAAAAGGTATGAATTTAATTAATAGTATTGATAATGTAGATGCTATATTTATAACTAAGGATAAAAAAGTATACTTAACTGATGGTATAAAAGATAACTTCAAACTTACTGACAAAGCTTTTTCTATTGAAAAACTAAATAAATAGTAAACTCATACTCTAAATACTTACCATAGGTATATATACTTATCTAAAACAAATCTACATAAACCATGTTATAAGAAATAAATTATACTGACAAAGATAAAACTTAAGACTTTAACAACAATAAAAAAAGCACCTTATTATATTAAAGGTGCTTTTCATAACATTCTAGTAATTATTACAAACAATTTATATTTTACTATATAAAATTTTCTTCATCATATTTTTTAATACATAATCGCTGGAACAATATTATAATTATTGAAACAAAACTTACTTATCTTGTTTTTTAGAATTATTTTATAAAGACTTTAAAAATAAATCCATCCTATTTAAAGCTTCAACCACATTTTCTTTTTGAGTTCCTAAGTTTATTCTAACATAATTCTCACCATCTTTTACAAAATGGCTTCCATCCTCCAATAATACTCCTGTATCAATAGCCAGTTTATCAGTAAATTCACTCGCGCTTATTCCTAGCCCACTTATATCCATCCACGCCAAATAAGACGACTCCATCTTCATCAATTTTATATTATCATATTTTTCTACCCAAGCTTCTAAAAGTTCATAATTTGATTTTATATATTTGTTTACACCACTCAACCACTCACGACATTCATTATAAGCACTTATCAATCCTATAATTCCAAACACATTTGGAGAAGTTATAGAGTTTTGTTTTAGTTTATCTCTGAATATCTCTCTTATATCCTTATTTATAACGATTGAGTAAGAAGTCTTTAATCCTCCAAGATTAAACCCTTTATTTGGTGATGTCAATAGAATAACATTTTCTAAAAGCTCTTTTTCAATTTTAAGTATTGAATTAAATTCACCATAATGAATATGTTCTGCATGTACTTCATCTGCAACCAAAATAACATTGTTTTCTTTACATATGGTTGCTACTTTTTCCATCTCCTCAATTGACCATATTCTTCCAGATGGATTATGTGGTGTACAAAACATCATTAACTTAGGTTTATTTTCTTTAATTTGAGCTTCTAATTTATCAAAGTTTATATAATATCTATCATTTATAATATCTAATGTATTACAAACTATATTTACACCTTGCTTTTTGGCTGATGATTCAAAAGGGTCATAAACTGGTGTATTTAATATTATACTATCCCCCTTTTGACAAAAAGCTTGTACTACATAGTGAAGTGTCGATACAGTTCCATAAGTCAATGTAATCCATTCTCTTTCTACCTTTACCTTATGCATATCATTTTGCCATCTGATAACTGAATCATAAAATTCATCATAGCAGTATGTATATCCAAACACACCTCTTTTTACAGCTTCAATAAATTTATTTTCTATTTCTGTTGGTATTTTAAAATCCATATCAGCAATCCACATTGGTACAAAATCTTCTCTAATATCTCCAAACTTATCTCTTATAATATTTAAATCCCATTTTCTACACTTTTCACTTACTCTATCTGGTCTATCATCAAAATTATACATTTAAATTTACCTCTTCTTTTCTAATTATCTTACTTATTATAAAATATTTGTCTAATTCATTTTTAATTTACAACTATTAAATCTTTAGTAGATGTAGTCAACCTCATACATCCATCTTGTGTTATAAGTACATCATCTTCTATTCTTACTCCCCCAAGATTTGGTATATATATTCCTGGCTCTATAGTTATAATCATACCTTCCTTTAATACTTCTTTTGATTCAGGAGCTAATGCAGGATATTCATGAACCATAATCCCTACACCATGACCTAAATTATGACCAAAGTTATCAGTATATCCATAGGAACCAATTATATCTCTTGCAACTTTATCTATTTCACCAGTAGTCATACCTGGTTTTAAAACCTTTATACACTCTTCATTAGCTTCTTTTACTATATTATATATTTCTTGTAACTCTTTATTTACAGTACCCATACATATAGTTCTAGTAATATCAGAACAATAATTATTGTATTTAGCACCAAAATCAAAAGTAACAAAATCTCCATACTCTATAATTTTTTCACTGGCTTTTCCATGAGGCAATGCTCCTCTCAATCCAGATGCTACTATAGTATCAAAAGACTCTTTTTGACCACCCAACTCTTTTATAAATCTAACAATTTCATTTTCCACTTGTTTTTCAGTCATGCCAACTTTTATAAAATCAATTATATGATAAAATGTAGCATCGACTATTTCACAAGCTTTTTTTATATATTTTATTTCATCATCGTCTTTTTCTTTTCTTAAAGTAGATAAATCAACCGATTTTAAAGTTACACTTAACCTTTGACTCATATTCTTGTATGAATCAAAAGATACTTCGCTTCCTTCAAATCCAATTTCTTTTATATTTTGATTTTCGCAAATTTCATTGACTATATCAAAGTAGGTTCTGTTTTTATCCATTAAGATGACATCAAATAAATTTGATTTTCTTTTGATTTCTTCAAAGTATCTAAAATCTACTATTATATATTGTTTCCTTTTAGTTATAAAAACATAACCTGATGAACTAAATAGATTCCCAATGTAAAATTTATTGGTAGAACTATTAATAAGAATACCTTCTATATCATATTCTTCTAAATACTTTCTTATTTTTTCTATTTTACTCATATTTTTTATCCACCACCTTTAATTAATATATAGGTAAGGCTGGTAATATTAATTAAAACAATATTACCAGCCAAAGTTATCATAAATAAACTTAAATGTTAGTCTATATAATCCACAACAAGTTTACCATCTTTTATTAATTTATTTCTATAGAATATATTTCCTACAGCTATGAATATAGCACCAACTGCTATACCTATGATATACCCAAACAAGTTATCAACTAGAGGCCATGCCCATATAGCTGACTCTGGGAACCATTGAATTGCACCTAGAACTATACCTGTAATAGCTCCTATTACACTTCCCACTATGTTTAAAGGTATAACAAAACCTGGTCTTTCAAGTGCAAATGGTATTGCTCCCTCAGATATACCCATAAATGATAGGAATATAGAAGTCTTTCCTGCTTGATAGAATTGTCTATCATATACTCTTCTTCCTACTAATCTTTTATCTAATAAAGTTGTTAATCCTAATCCAATTGGAGGAACAACTATAGCTATTGTTCTTGCCGTTATTGGTAGTACATTCTCTGTAGTTAAACCAAGTGCAACGAATCCTGCTGCTTTATTTATTGGTCCACCTAAGTCAAATGCTGTAGCTGCTGCTAAAGCTGTTGCATATACATACTCTCCAGCTGCTCCTGCTGCTGTTAAGAAGTTTTTCATACTTTCATTAATTAAACCACCAATTGGAGTTATTATAAATATCATCAATATCATACAAGTTAATGATGCTATTAGTGGTATTAAAAATGTTGTCTTAAAAGCTAACCAGTTATGAGAAACTTTTATAGATTTATTTAACCATTTTACAAAGTATCCTATTATGAATGCTATTAATATCGCACCTAAGAATCCTGATGCAACTGGAACAACTTCAGTCCATTGACCATCCACAAATTGTGGCACACCTACAGGTTTATTAGCTATATATCCACCTATAAAACCTGCAATTAAAGCTGTTTTTCCACCTATAGAATTTGCACAAAATGCTGCAAATAGTGGTATTGCAAATCCAAACAAAGTAAATCCGAAATTTGACATTAATTGTGCCATATTTAAAAGAGTAAGTTTAAACCCTGTAAAATCACCTGAATTCATAGCATCAACTATACCTACAGATGGGTCAAGTCCTAATATGGCATATGGTATTAATTGAGATAAGGCTCCTATAAGTCCACCCATTACTAAAACTGGTATCATATATGATATACCTGTCATTATATGTTTACTTATTTCCTTCCATTTTCCATTCCCCTTTGATTGAGTTGGATTAGATGGAGTAGGTTTTCCTACATTGTTTCCTCCTGTTGTAGAAGCACCTGAACTGTTTATAACTTTTTTCTTAATTGCCATTCTATTTCCTCCACAATAAATTTATTATATTCCTAAATCTTCTTCGATTTCTTTTATAACACCTTCTGCATTTTTTATAGCTTCTTGTAACTCAACTTCATATACTTCACAACCATCAAATCTTTCCATGCCTTCTGGAGTTATTGCTACTGCATGTATTATCATAGTTGCACCTAATATATCATCTCTTGTTAACTCATTTTGTACACCATCTGCACCTTGAGTTTCAACTTTAGCTTCATAACCTAGTGCCTTTGCAGCTTGTTCTATTGCCTCTGCTGCCATGAAAGTGTGAGCTAGTCCCATTGGACAAGCGCATAATGCTACTAATTTTTTATTCATTTTAAATTCCTCCTACTTTTCAATTAATTATTTGTTTTATTTTAGCCTTAGCGTTTAATTATAAACCCAAAGCTTCATTTATTAATTTAGATATTTCTTCAACATTATCACTCTTTAAAAGAGAATCTTTAAAGTCTTTATTTATTAATTTTCTTGAAAGAGATGATAATAATTTAAGATGAATATTCTCTTTACTTTTTCCTGGCATAAGTAAGCTTATTGCCAATTTAACCTTATCTTCATCTTCATTCCAAACAACATCATCAGTAAATTTCAATACTACTACTGCTGGATTTTCAATTGCATCATTTTTAGTATGAGGTATTGCGATAGATTCACCTAAATTTGTAGTAAATTGTTCTTCCCTAGCCATTAACCCTTCATATACTAAATTTTCGTCATCTGTTAAGTTTAATTCTTTAGCTTTTTTTGCTATAAATTTTAAAACCTCAATCTTAGACTTAGTATCAACATTTAAAAATACATATTCTGTGTTAAATATGTTTGTTTCCATTATTAATTTCCTCCTTAATTACCTATCAGTGCCATTAATTTATTAAAGTCACATATTTTAATAATTCCTCTTACTCCACCTTCATCTTTTATAAAATTATAAAGGTATTTAAATATTGAAAAATTATGTTTTTCTTTAGTGTTAAAAAATACCATAAATACTAGTTGAACTTCTTGTTTATCCCAAACTATTGGATTTTCAAGTATACCAACTCCTATTATAGATTTTTTATCTCCCTTCACAATTGTGTGAGGTATTGCTACTAGATTTCCTATCTCAGTTGATGAGATATTTTCTCTGTCTATTATGCTTTCTATTGAGCTTTCTTCTATAAAATCTCTTTCTTTTAGTTTGTTTGAAAGAGAAAGTATAACTTCTTCTTTCGTACTAGCCTTTATACTAAAAAAAGCTTTTTCATCAAACATATTACTTATTATCTTTCTTCTTTCCTCTTTTTCGTAAAATGCTTTATTTACGTTTTCAATTAAGCTATCATCAAATATATTTTCGATATACAAGACAGGTTTTTCATAACCTTTTAATTCAACAGTAGACACTATTAAATCAACATCTTGGCTTATAGCCATATCAAGATATCTAACTGGATAAACACCTACAACGTTTAAGTCACTTATATTTTGCTTTAATTTTTCAGAAATAAGTTGACCTGTTCCTATCCCATAATGGCAGACTATACAAATCTTCTTACTAGTATTTTTTTTCATTCTTTCATTTGAAGCAGCAAAATGAATAGCTATATATCCAAGTTCATCTTCATCAAGTTTTAAATTAAACTCAGTTTCTAGTTTGTTTGATAAAAACACAGCTAAATTAAAAGCTATTGGGAACTTTTCTTTTATCTGATGAAGCAGAGGATTATTAGATTTTATATTAGCTTTAGCCCTATTTAAAAATCTCTTTATATGGTCAGATATTGAAACCATAAACTCTTCATCTTTCGTATAATCACTTCCAGAAATAAGTAATATATCTTGAAGTGCACTATTTATAACATTATTTATTCGTTCCTCAATTTCACTTGTATTTTTTCTTCCTTGTGTACCTTTATATGCGATTACACCAGAGTAATTTGAAATATAAATCACTTCATCTTCAATAAGTTTAAATCCAACCTTATCAGATATTTCTTTCATTAAGCTTTCTATAAAAGAGTAATTATGAAATCTATAACTTGTATCTATTAGATTTATATTGTTACTATGTCCTCTCTTACTTCTAAACACAGAAACAATTATCTTTGAAAGCAGAAGATTAAAATCTTTATCTGAAATTATTGTATCTTTCTCTCTTAAATGTTTTTCTAAAATACTTTCTATACAGTGTATATCGTTTTCACTAATGTCATCTAAAAGCACCTTGATTTTACTTTTTTCATCCAGTTTTATTGCATAGTCAGTAATCAATTGTCTTATATTAATTTCTTCACCATGTATATAGCTTCCATAGTAAGGTTTAGATTTTATAACTAAGTCATACTTTTCAAGTTTTCTTTTAAGCTTACTGGACAATTTGTTTATAGCAGCTATACTTAGATTTAATTCTTCTGCCATTGCTTCTATACTCATATAATTTCTATTAATAAGCATACATATTATATTTGACATTCTTGATTCTTCAGAGTCATCTAAAAAACCATCAATATATTTATTTGCTTCTTTAACAGCTCTTGCTATATTGCTTTTAGAGCCACTTAGCTTATATCCTATACCTCTAGAAGAATCTATTACCAAATCATACTTGCTTAAAATACTATTTAAATCTGCTATATATCTTTTAATAGTTTTTGTAGACACATCCAATTTGATAGCTAATTCATTTGATGTCATATATCCGTCTTTATTGCTTAAACTTTTTACTATTACTGCATGTTTCTTAGTTATCATTGTATCACCTTCTCTTTGATTTCAATTATATATCAAGTAAAATTTTAATTGTATATATAATATGTCTATATAAGGGACATTTTGTATTTATATATTATTGCATAATTCAACTATCGCCTCTGCATATATGGCTATTGAAGTTATAAATCTATCTAAGCTAGCAAATTCATTTGCACTATGGATATTTCCAAAACTACCATCAGGAAATTCACAACCAAATATTACTGAATTATTCATTTCAGAAGCATAACTTCCTGCACTAGTTACCCTAACATCATTTTTTAAATCTCCAGAGTACTTTATATATATATCATGCAAAGTTTTTACAATCTTTGAATTTCTATCTATATAATTTGCTTGCTTTAAATTTTCCCCAATAATCTCGAATTTATTAATATTATTTGTCTTCATATACAAATTAAATTTTTTTATTATTTCCTCAACTGTTAATACTTCTGGATATCTGACACTTAAAATTAATTCTAATTTTCCATCTATTATGTTTATTATTGTTGGAACCATCGATAAAATCCCACATTTTCCTTCAATATCTAAACCAAATAATCTTCCATCTGTATTATCTTGATTTATTAACTTATCCAAACTTTTTGTCCAATCTTCATCAATATTTTCTGATAAAAATTTAATTGCACCTAGTATAGGATTGATTGCTTTCTCAGGCTTAGATGAATGTCCACCTTTGCCATGTATAACATAATCTCCATTATTATAACTTATTGAAGTATTATTAAAATCACAGCATATATTATCTTTACCCAAATTTTTCATATTTTTTATATATACTTTATCTGGTATTGTGTTAAACTCTATTCCACCACTTATGTATAAAGACTTATCCTCTATCTCTGAAATTAACTTTATTGTTGCCCCACCTTTTTCTCCATTTAGTACAGGAAACTTAGCATCTGGAGTAAATCCACATATACCATAAGGCTCTTTGCTATAATAATGCTTTATACATCTAAATCCACTTTCTTCATTTCCCCCAGCAATTAATCTAACCTTTCTTTTTAAATCAATATTTAGATTTTTTATCATTTTTAATGCTAAAAAATTTACTATCATAGGGCCTTTATTATCTGATACCCCTCTAGCAACCAATTTATCTCCTATAATATTTAATTTAAATGGCTCACTATCCCATCCTTCTCCTGGATTTACAACATCACAGTGTCCAAATATATCTACAAATTCTTTTCCATCTCCATATTCAATTTGAACAGCATGATTATCTATATTTTTGACCTTGAAATTGTTTTCTCTACCTAGATTTTCAAACCAATTTAATGCATCATAGACTCCTTTTCCAAAAGGCATATCTTCAGATACAGTTTTGTCATCATAAAATGACGGTATGCTCACCCATTCTTTCAACAGTTTTAAAAATTCTTTTTCATACTTTTTACTTTCTTCTTTAAATAATTCCATAATTATCACTCCAATTTAGAACTTTATATTATATATCATAGTTTATCTTATTTGATAACTCCTTATACTTTATGTCATTTCAAGGGACAAAACTTTTTTACTATTGATTTTATAATCTATTTATATATAATTATTTGTAGGATAAATTTAATATCATAGGAGGAACAAAATTATGGAACCATTATTTTTAAAACCTATTTTTATGGATAGAATATGGGGTGGTACTGCACTTAAAGATAAATTTAATTATGAAATAACTTCGCCAACAACTGGTGAATGTTGGGCTATAAGTTCTCATAAAAATGGAGATTGCTTAATAGAAAATGGAGAATACAAAGGCAAAAGTCTATCTGAATTGTGGGACAAAAACAGAGAATTATTTGGAAATACACCTGGAGATAAATTTCCTTTGCTTACAAAAATATTAGATGCAAATGATAATTTATCCGTTCAAGTTCATCCAAATGATGAATATGCAAAGAAAAATGAAGGTGGAGAATTAGGAAAAACAGAGTGTTGGTATGTAATAGATTGTTCTGATGATGCAGAAATTATAATAGGTCATAATGCAAAATCTCATAAAGAATTTGTAGATATGATAAAGAATAATGAATGGGACAAACTGCTTAGAAAGGTTAATATAAAAAAAGGAGATTTTTTCTATGTTCCTAGTGGTACTATACATGCCATATGCAAAGGTACATTAATTTTAGAAACTCAACAAAATTCAGACACTACTTATAGAGTATATGATTATGATAGAACTGATAATTCAGGCAACAAACGTGAACTTCATGTTCAAAAATCCATAGATGTTACGAATGTTCCTCATATAAATCTTGATACTGATTATAAAACTGTATCAACATCAGACTTTAAATGTACAACATTTGTATCAAATGAATTTTTTAGCGTTTATAAATTAGATATCTTTGGAAAATGTAATTTTACACACGATACACCTTTTTCCTTATATAGCGTATTGGAAGGCAATGGAAAACTAATACACAATTCGGTAGAATATGATTTAAAAAAGGGTATGCATTTTATATTACCAAATAACTTTGGAGATTTTAGCTTTGAAGGTAATTTGGAGATTATATGCTCTCATATTTAGATACAAAATATAACTAAAAATAGGCTATCATAATAGCTTAATTTATGATAGCCTATTTTTTATAAAATACTTACTAAAACATATAGTATTTTGATTTAGAATTTGCTTATAAGAGTCTTTAATAATATATATCAGAAAATTCTATTTTTATTTTTTCTTCAATATTATAGATTCTCTTGTCTTCTGTATAATGTTCACTATTAAAACTCTTCATTGGAAGTGAAATCAAGAATTCTGTTCCTTTGTTTACTTCACTTATTACTTCTATATCTCCACCATGAAGACTTACTAGATTCTTAACTATAGCAAGCCCTATTCCACTTCCTTCAGTATTTCTAGATAAAGTCTTATCAACTTGTGAAAATTCTTCAAAAATCAATTCCAGTTTATCTTGAGGGATTCCAACTCCTGTATCCTTTACACTTATGATTACTTTATCTATTTTATAATAAATATTTACATATATCCATCCTCCATTGTCAGTAAACTTAATGCAGTTTGACAATAGATTCAATATAATTCTCTCAATTTCAACCTTGTCTATATAGACATTAATTTCTTCAAGTTCTGTATCAAACAGAATCTTTATATCTTTTCTACTTGTATACTCTTCTATATTCATAAATAGGTCTTCTATTACAGATACAATATTGTATTTTGCAAGTTTTAATGTATAGAATCCAGACTCCATCTTTGTTAAATCTATAATATTATTTATTAGTCTTTGAAGCCTATAAGAACTTTGTCTCACTAAATCTACATGAGATTTAATATTATTATTGTAATCTTTTATCTTTTCACTTCTATAGAAAGAGTCTACTAATTGATTTGAACTTGATATAACATTTAGTGGAGTTTTTAACTCATGAGACATATTTGCAAAAAACTCAGTTTTTATTTTATCTGTTTTAAATCTTTCAAGCAGTTCTTTTTCTGCTTGTTCTGAATATTTTTTATGTGCCAAGTCTTTTATAATAAGCATTATGTATCTAGTATTATATATAGCAAAAGGTAATGCACTTAATTCTACTTCTACTATATCATCATAACTATTTATCAACTCATACTCTAGTAAAGATATACTCCTATTCTCATTTAAAACCTTAGACATATTATCAGTAAATTTCATTTTTTCTTCAGTATTTGCATTCATTAATAACCTAATGTTAGAATCTTTTATATCATCTATATTTGTAAAAGCTAGCATATCTAAAAATGACTTATTTGCATAGTTTACACTCAAGTCATCTTTTAGTAAACATATCCCATCAGGTAATATATCTATAAACCTTGAATAAGATGATTGACTTTCTTCAAGTTTTATTTGAGATATTTTTCGAGAAGTAGTATCACGTATCACAATAATAGTTTTATCTGTACCTGCATTAGTATACTGAGAAAAACTCATTTCAACATACTTTACCTCACCATTTATTAAATACCTTTTTTCTGCACTTTCTTTGCCTTTACATATTGAAGAAAAATCAATACTTTCCAAATTATTTTTAAAAATTTCTCTACATGCATTATTCACATATATTTTATTACTACCTTCGAGTACTACTATACCATCTCCAACACTTTCTAAAAAATCTCTACTTCTCTTATTGGCTTCAATAAGTTTACGTTCATATTCCTTTTTCTTAGTCTTATCTTTTAATACACATAATACCCCTTCTATTTGTGAAGTAATAATTAAAGGAGCAAATATAGCTTGATAAACCTTATTATCACTAGTATTAATAAACTTTTCCACATTCTTTTCATTGTCAAATACAGAATGAATACTATCTATTAAATCGTGGAAATTTTTTATTTTATCACCTAATTTATCCTGTTCTTTATAATCTCCAAAAATATTTCTAAAACTCTTGTTTGCATATGTAATTACTCCATCTTTACTAAACACAACTATGCTATTTACTGCAACATCCAAAGTAGATTGGAGTCTAGATTCTCTTTTTATAAGTATCCCTTTAAGCTCCTCTATCTTTTCTGTTTCATAAATTAGTTTTTTGTTTTTTTCTTTTAAGCTCTCCGTTTTTATTGTTAACTCTTCATTTGTATCATGCAATTCTAATGCTGTTTTCTTAATATTCTTAGATACTATGTAATTATATAAATAATATAAGGCTACATTTATTATTATCTGAGATAATATCTCCTCTATATGCCTATCAACAATCACCATATGTAATAAATTTGGAGCCCTTGATAAGATTATTATTATTATTATTCTATTAAAAAACTTTTTTTCATTGTATTCCCATTTGCTTTCATTTGAACTTGAATTTAATTCAATTCCACTTACAATAGCAGTAATTATCATGAATACAGATGTTATAACTCCTAAAGCATATTGTAATGCATCATTTTCTAGAGAATTAAACATTCTAGATATTATGAATAAAGATGCTACAGTTAAAGTAACACTTGCTATGAATAAAACTACACTAGAGTTGATTTGTTTATTATCCCTAACAAATTTAAAACTTAAGTATACACCAAGTATAGGAAATAAGTCGGTTATTGCTGATATTGTGATATTAGTCTTAATCACAGACTCTGTTCTAATTCCCAAGCAATTAAATAAATATACACATTCTAATGCCCCAGTAGCTATAAAAATCAGTCCTAAAAATGTAGAAAATGAATCTACTTTAAACTTAGTTGTATTAAATATAACCATTCCTGTAGCTATTAAAAATGTAGCATATATTGCATGTAATAAAGTTTCATATTTATCTATATCTTTTATAATAAATAATAAAAGTACTGAGCCCATTATTATAAATAAAAGGCTCATGTCTTCTCTTTCTTTTATATCTGGATTTACATCAGGTATTATATTCTTCAATACTTTACACTTCCTCTTAATTAATATTTTATACTAATTAATTTATACGATACTCGACATTATAATTCCTTCTTTATACCTCAAAGCAAAAACAGACATTTTCCGCTAAAACAAAATTCTTTTGTTTTCTACTCTCTTAGTTATCTTGTTTCTATCGAAGTTTTCCAGTATAATCATACAATTTTTTCTACTAGAATCAATCAAATCTCTGTATTCTCCTAGTGTTATTTCTTTATTCTCTTTTATATAATTTATTAAGGTCTTCTTTGCATTTTCATAAATACCTTTGTCCATTATATACAAATCATCTAATTTCTCTACCTTATTACCTATCATTGACTCTAATACTTCAGCATAGTTATTATTTCCTTCAGAAACTTCATCTATTGTCAATATCGAAGAAACTCCACATGATTTTAATCTTTTTTCTATCTTTTTTGCTATTTCTTTTTGTTTGTCATTTAAAACAACCTCAAAATCAAATAGGGATACTATATTATTTTCTATTTTTATGATATTTTCTGTAGATAATCTTTCTAACAAAATATCCATTTCTCTAGTCTTAAAATTACTTTCTATTTTAGACCTTACTTCTTCTTTTAATATTCCTTTTCTCAATCTATATTTCTTATGGTATTCATTTAAAAGATTTACTATATTTTCTTTTAATTTATTATATTGATTTATATGCATATACATATTACCTATAATAAATACTTTACTTTCTGATATAAGTGTTTCAAGAGCTTTTTTTACATGCTCTTCATGGGCACCACTATAACTCATTATTTCTTTTATATTTGGATAATTTTTTAGGTTTCTTTTTAGATATTCTTCTATTATATCTTTAAGTTCGCCTTTTTCTTTTATTTTTAATGCTTCTATAACCTTTTCATCAAATCTCTTATGTTTTTTAGGAGATGGGTCGATTATTACACCTCCACCAATAGTTTCCATTGGAGAATATCGTCTAACTACAAAGGTGTCACCTTTTTTGGACACTATACTTTCTTCAAGTCTTAACTGAACATAACCACTCTCTCCACTTTCGATTAACTCTTTATCTAATGGAACTGCTCTACAAAGTATTTCTCTAGTGCCATGATACAGTCTTAATCTATCCCAATGTTTTAACCCTTTGTCCAAATGATTTACCAGTGATAATTTCACATCTAGCATCATTGATTCTTCTAATGAATTTGGTGCAGCCAAAACATCTCCTCTATTTATATCTTCAACTTTTACATTTGATATATTGATTGCTGTTCTTTGCCCTGCATAAGCTGTGTCTTTATTTTCTCCATGAACTTGTATACTTCTTATCTTTGTTTTTAATACTTGTGGATATATAACCAAATCATCTTCTATACTTATCTTTCCTTCTATTAAAGTTCCTGTTATTACAGTACCAAATCCTTTTATTGAAAATACTCTGTCTATATTAAGTCTTGATGGAGAATTTTCGTTTTTATCTTCTATATCATCACTCATTTTATCTATTTTTTCAATAAGGGTATCTATACCTTTTTTAGATACAGAATCAACTTCAATTATTTCTGCGTTTTCAAGAAAAGTTCCTTTTATTTTCTCACAAATGTCTTCTTTTACCAATTCTCTAAATTCTTCGTCTACAGTATCAGACTTAGTTAGAACCACTATTCCATTTTTTATATTTAAAAAACTTAAAATATCTAAATGCTCAACTGTTTGTGGCATAACTCCTTCGTCTGCTGCTACAACAAGTAATACAATATCAAGACCAGATGCTCCAGCCAACATGTTTTTTATAAACTTCTCATGTCCTGGTACATCTACAATACCAGCTCTTTTCTTATTTGGTAAATCAAAATAAGTAAATCCTAAATTTATTGAAATACCTCTCTTTTTTTCTTCATCTAATGTATCAGTTTCTCTTCCAGTCAATGCTTTTATAAGAGTTGTTTTTCCGTGGTCAATATGACCTGCTGTTCCAATTACTACATTTTTCATTTTTTGCCCCCTATCAAAACTTCAATACTTCTAATTACAAATTAAATTTAATATTAATATTACCTCAGATTTATTTAATTAAAGGCTTTTCTTAATTCTTCAACTATTACATCAAACTCATCATCAAATATAGTTCTTACATCTAATACATATTTATTATCGTATACTCTAGCTATTATATGAGCTTCACTAAGTCTTAACTTCTTTTCTAAAGCTGACACATTCATATGTTCAGGAGTTATTGTTACTACCTTTGTACTTATAGTTTCAAGAGGCATAGACCCTCCTCCCACTTGTGAAAATCCATCTTCTATATTTATAATTGCATTCAAATTTAATGCAGTTATTTTTTCAAATAGCCTATTTGCTTTTGCTTCTAATTCTTCTATTTTATATGTTAACATTTTTAAAGTTGGTATACTTTCTATTGCCTTTGTTTCATCTAAATACATTCTCAATGTTGCTTCAAGAGCACATATTGTAAGTTTATCAACCCTAAGAGCTCTAGTAAGCTGATTTTTCTTCATTTTTTCTATATATTCTTTTTTGCCAACTATAATCCCTGCTTGTGGACCTCCAAGCATCTTATCTCCACTAAATGTTACTACATCTGCACCTTGTCGTATAGAATCTAATACAGTTGGTTCATAAGATAACCCATATTTTGATAAGTCTATAAATACTCCACTTCCTAAGTCTTCTATTACAGGTAATTTATATTTTTTACCTAAATTAACTAACTCTTCTATAGAAACACTCTCTGTGAATCCCATAATCCTATAGTTACTTGTATGAACTTTCATTAATACGTTTGTATCTTCTGTAATTGCCTCTTTATAATCTTTTAAATGAGTTTTATTAGTTGAACCAACTTCAACAAGTTCTGCACCACTAAGAGCCATTATACTTGGAATTCTAAATGAGCCACCTACCTCAACTAATTCTCCACGAGATACGATTGCTTCTCCTCCTTTAGCCATTGTGCTAAGTACAAGAAGTACTGCTGCTGCATTATTATTTACAACTAGTACATCTTCTGCGCCTGTAAGCCTTTTTATTGTGCTAGTTAAATGAGAATATCTTGAACCTCTTTCTCCATTGTCCAAATCATATTCTAAGTTTGAATATCTTGAAGCGGCACACCATAGTTCATCTTTTATATCTTCACTAAGCAAAGACCTCCCTAAATTTGTGTGAACAACTGTACCAGTTGCATTTATAACCTTTTTTAATGATAGTGAATAATTTAATTTAACTCTGTCTATCGCAGATTCTATTATTTCATCAAACTCTATTGTTACAGAATTTGACACATCTTCTTTCAATCTTAATATAAACTGTCTTTTAAAATCGATTACTTCTCTAACAGATTCTAAAACTAAGCTTCTTGGATATTCATTTATTATTTCTACAATTCTATTATCACTTAATACTTCATCAACTGAAGGTAACATTGCAAATAATTCTCTTTTGCTCAAAACAATCACTCTTTCTCTATAATATTTTATAAAACGGTAATATATTTTTCCCCTTTTGGAACTACAGAACCTATAATTTTTGCTTCTATCGCTCCATTTAATTTCATATCTTTCACAAGTTCCTCTGCAAGTTCTTCTTTTACAGAAATTAATAATCCTCCTGATGTTTGTGGGTCGTATAAAATATCTTGAACTGCTACTTCCACATCACCTACAACTTCTACATCTTTAGATACATAATGCATGTTTTTGTACATGCCAGCAGGTATAATTCCCATTTGTGCCATTTCTATTGCACCTTCAATAATTGGTACATGGTTTGATTCAATTTCAATACTTACTTCAGAAGCTTTAGCCATTTCTAAGGTATGACCAAGTAAACCAAACCCTGTTATATCTGTAACTGAATTTACATCAAATTTATCAAAACTCATTGCTGCGTATTTATTTAAATGTATCATTATTTCTACTACTTTATCTGCTATGTGTTGTTCTACCATACCTTCTTTCATAGCAGTATTTAATACACCTACTCCAATTGGTTTTGTTATAATTAACTTATCGCCAGGCTTTGCAGTAGCATTTGATAAAACTTTATCTGGATTTACAATTCCAGAAACTGAAAGACCATACTTAGGCTCCTTGTCATCTACAGTATGTCCTCCAACTAAAAGTGCTCCACTTTCTTTTACTTTATCAAATCCACCTTTTAATATTTCTGCAAGCACATCCATATCATGGCATGATGGGAAACAAACAATATTCATTGCAACCAAAGGTTTGCCTCCCATAGCATATACATCTGATAGAGAATTTGATGCGGCAATTTGTCCAAATACATACGGGTCATCTACCATTGGTGTAAAGAAATCCAAGGTCTGAATAAGTGCCATATCATCATTTAATTTATAAACAGCAGCATCATCTGCTGTATCTAATCCTACTAATAGGTTTTCTATATTATCATTTTTAGGTAATTGAGATAAAACTGATGCCAGAACCTCTGGCCCTATTTTAGCAGCTCAACCACCTGCTGTTGTCATCTCTGTAAGTTTTTTTTGTTCTTTTTTCATAAAAGTGCCTCCTTTACTAAATTTCCACATATACACACATATACATACATATTTATAATACCATATCTATAAGTAAGTTTTGTATTATATTTTAGTCTACACAAATTAAATCTTTTATATTTTCATATTTTTTATCTCCAATACCATTTACATTTTTTACGTCCTCGATTGAATTAAATTGCCCATTTTCTTCTCTATACTGTAAAATTTTATTAGCAGTAGCTTCTCCAACTCCAGGAAGAGAATCTAGTTCTTCTATTGTTGCTACATTTATGTTTGTTTTTTCTTCTTTAGATGCATTTTTATTATTTTTGGTTTTAGATTCTTTTTTTAATTCGTCGTTTTGATTTAGTTCATTGGAATCATTATTACTTGTCACAGATACCATCTCCCCTATTTTAGGTATTATGTAATGTTGCTCATCTTCTAGCTTTATAGATAAATTAACTCCATTTAAATCGGCTTCACTCGTTGTTCCTCCTAATAATTCTACAGCATCATAAAGTCTCTTATCTGTTTCTATGGTTACAATACCTGGTCTATTTACTGCTCCACTTATGTATATAGTTATTTTTTTATTTTGAACACTTTTATCTATGTCTTTGACTACTTTATTGTGACCATCCTCTTCAGTTTTAATTGAGTTGTCTACATTATGTCTTTTTTCATTAAGTGAATTTTTTTTACTTACAACATAAACATCATCGTTAAAAATATTCGATTTATAAACGATTACTGAAGATAATATTAAAAAACAGAAAACAAAAAATGAAATAAACTTTACCTTTTTTTTCATATATTAACCACTCCTTTCTTTTAATTATTGACAAATATATGCTATACTAAAAGATGAATTTAAAATTTGGAGGTTCACAATGAAAAGAAATTTATCACTTTTATTAATCTGTTTATTGATATTCACTTCATTTTTAGGAAGTTCTAATATCTCTTTTGCAGATGATGAACCAGCTATAGTTGCCAAACATGCAGTTTTAATGGACTATGAAACTGGAAAAATATTATACAATAAAGATGGAGATTCCAAACTTTATCCAGCTTCAACAACTAAAGCATGGACAGCTTGCATAGTTCTAAAAAAGGTTAAAGATTTAAATCAAGTAATAGAGATTAAAAATCTACCTCAAATAGATGGTTCTAGTATGTATCTAAAAGAAGGAGAATCCTTTACTGTAAGAGAGTTACTAAATGCTCTTTTAGTTCATTCTGCTAATGATGCCGCTTTTGTATTAGCTAGATATGTGGGTGGTGGAGATGTACAAAAATTCGTTGACCTTATGAATTCTGAGGCAAAAAAAATTGGAGCTAATAATACTCACTTTAATAATCCTCATGGATTGCCTGACCCTAATCACTACACTACAGCTCATGATATGGCTCTTATAGCTAGAGAAGCCATGCATAATGATATTTTTAGACAAATTGTAAAGACTAAATCACTTAAATTTGAGGCTACAAAAGCATACCCTTATGAAAGATATTTTGTAAACACTAATAAGTTTTTGACATCACATGCTAAGATTACATATAAAGGTCAACCTATAGATATAAAATATGATATAGTTGATGGTATAAAAACTGGATTTACTGATGCTGCTGGTAAATGTCTTTTATCTAGTGCTGTAAAAGATGAAAGAAGAGTTATCTCTGCTGTATTTAACTCAACTAATGCCGATTTATATTTAGACTCACGAATCTTGATTGATTATGGATTTGATAATTTTAAGTGTGCCACTATTGTTGATAAGGAAAAATATGCTGATACTAAAAAAGTATTATTTACAAAACAGCATGAATTAGTTTATGAACCAAAAAATAGTTATAAGATATTTTTAGGAAAAAATGAATCTCAAAGTAACTATGATGTTAAAACAGAACTAAACAAAATTGATTTACCTATAAAAAAAGGAGCTAAGGTTGGTACTTTAAATATATACAATGGTGATAAGCTAGAAAATAGTATAGACCTAGTTGCAAAAAACAACCTTGACAGTAGTATTCCATTTATAACTAGTAATGATACTTTAATGACTTTAATTAAGATTGTTGCAGGAATTTTAGTACTTTTAATTTTATTTATAATAGCTTCAATCATCAAGAAGAAAAATAAAAAAAATAACAGAAAAAAATCCAAAAGAAATATAAAAAAATAGTAATTATAAGAAAAAAATTAAATCTGTTTCTTCTTATAAAATAGGTACTGTTATAGTAATATGTATTTAATTTATTGAGACAAGCTCTCAAGATTATTAAATATAAAATACTATGACAGTACCTTTAATTTAAATTTATGTATTTTTCTGTTTTTGTTTATCATTAAGTTTACATTTTGAACAATTTCCAAGACATTCATCGACCATATCTAGACATTCATTAAATGCTACCTTACTACTATTCTTATGTCTTACAATTAATATATCTTGTTTTTTAGCTTGAGACTCAACCGTTCTAGACATCTTATGTGAAACTGTTGATGTGAGTATAACAACTGCATCTGGTTTTCCTATAGAATTATTTAATTTAGAAGACATAGTCGTATATACCTTTGTCTTATAACCTTTTTTCTTGGCCATAACCATATAATCTTTTTCCATTCTTTCATGACCACCAATCACTAATAAGTTCATTAGATTTCCTCCCATTTATTTGATATTGATTTTCATTATTATTTATATTATATATAATAGTATCTTGAAATAAATTTGTCAATACTTATTGATATTAATTATCATTTTAATAATAATTTTTTTACTTATATTTATTTCCAATATTACTCTTTTTAAACTTACTACTTTTATATACAATAAATTTTTAAATAAAAAAGGCTGTAGATTTGAATGTCATCACCCAAATTTACAGCTTTTTGAAATTTAATATATTATTTTAAATTCTTTTTTATTCCTTTATTTAATATACTCTCATAGTCGATAAAGTCATAAATGTCTTCCTTAAATGCATCTGAAAACTTATGTAATTCTTCTAATGTTAAATCTTCTATTGCCTTTTTATTGTCTTCACAATATATAACGATACTTCCTACTATTCCATGTGCATCTCTAAAAGCAACATTATTTTTAACCAAGTAGTCAGCAACTTCTGTTGCATTTAAAAAGCCATTCTTTACTGCTTGTTTCATTTTGTCTTCATTTACTTTTAATGTAGCTATCATTCTATCCATTATCTGTATGCACATTTCAATAGTATGTACACTATCAAAAAAACCTTCTTTATCTTCTTGCATATCTTTATTATATGCTAATGGTATACCCTTCATTACTGTAAAAAGACCAAACAGATTTCCATATACTCTTCCAGTCTTTCCTCTTATAAGTTCCGCTCCATCAGGATTTTTCTTTTGAGGCATTATACTACTTCCTGTAGTATATAAATCATCTATCTCAACAAATCCAAATTCTTGAGAACTCCAAAGTATCAACTCTTCACTTAATCTACTTAAGTGCATCATTATAATTGAAAAATCACTCATTAACTCTAATAAATAATCTCTATCACTTACTCCATCCATAAAATTATCTACTACTTTTTTAAATCCTAATTGTTCACAAGTTATATTTCTATCTATATCGTGTGTAGTTCCTGCCAAAGCTCCACAACCTAAAGGTGATTCATCTAATATTTCTATAGCATTTTTTATTCTTTTCTCATCTCTATCAAACATACTATAATACGCCATCAAATGATGTTTAAATGTTACTACTTGTGCTCTTTGAAGATGAGTATAACCTGGCATCATCACTGGATTTTTATCAGCAACATCTTTTATAGTTGCTTTAAATTCAGATATTAAATCTACCAAATCATTTGCCTTTTCTTTAGCATACAATCTCATATCAACTGCAACTTGGTCATTTCTACTACGTGCTGTATGAAGTTTCTTACCAACATCGCCAATTCTTTGAATTAAATTTATCTCAGTAAAACTATGTATATCTTCATATTCTCCATCTAATGCTAACTTTCCATTTTCTATATCTTCAAAGATTCCTTTTAAGCCTTCTGTTATAGTCTTTCCTTCTTCCTCTGTTAAAAGACCACATTTTACTTGCATATGAACATGTGCTATACTTCCTTCAATATCCTTTTTATACAGTACACAATCATAACCAAAAGATTTATTAAATTCTTCCATAAGTTGATTTTCCGCTTTTCTAAAGCGTCCACCCCATAATTTCATACCTTTCACCTCATATTTTAAATTTTTTTATTTTAATTATAATATTTACATCTAAGTTAAAATTAAAAAATCTCTTGGTCAAAAAGACCAAGAGACGAAATATTCCGTGTTACCACTCTAGTTGATAAACAAAGTTTACCCACTCTATTCTCTTAAGGCGAGATTACCTACTACCATACTAAATTTCAAGTAGTATTCTCCAAAGCTCTTTTCAATATAAAGTGTTATCATTAGGCTCACACCATTCCTAACTCGCTGAGATTTTCTTTATACCTACTCTCTTCTTCACTGAATCTAAGTTTTTTATGTTTTATCTATTTGTATTATAATTACTATCAATAAAATAGTCAACCTCTTTTTTCCTGTATATACCTTTTTTAAGAGCTAAGTGTTTTTTTTAACTCTAAGAATTTATAAATTGCCTTTGCAACTCCACTATCTTGATTGGTATCTGTAACATAATCAGCTTCTTGTTTAATTAATTCTTCTGCATTTCCCATAGCTATTCCAAGACCAGCAAATTTTATCATCTCTATATCATTATAATTATCTCCAAATGCAATTATATCTTCTCTATCTATATTCATCTTTTCAGCTAAAAATTTAACTGCATTGCCTTTATCAACACCTTCATTCATAACTTCAATATTGTTTGGCCATGAAGAAGTTATCTTTATACCTTGAACCTTTATCAATTCTTTTCTTATATCATCTAAAATAGACGGATTTTTTTCTTCTATGATTACAAATTTTAGTATATCATTTTTTAAGATTTCTTCTCTTAAATCGTCTTTTACAATTACTTTTGTCTCATTACCTAAAAATATACTTAACTTGTCCTCACGTCCCTCTATTTTTCTTGAAAGCATGGAATCTATACTATTACACTGATAGTAAATATCGTATTTGTCCAATACATCTAAGATATTTAAACACGTTGTTGTGTCAATTTTATTTGAATATATTATATTTCCATTTTGCTCTCTTATCAATGAACCATTACAAGCTATTATTGGCATATCTTCTTTAAGAAAATCTACATTGCATTTAGCTGAATCGAAGGCTCTTCCTGTTGCTAAAGTTACATTAATACCACTCTCTATAACTTCTTGTAGTGCAGTTTTATTTTCATCTGTAACTTTATGATTATTTCCTAATAAAGTTCCATCCATATCTGTTACAATTAATTTATATCCCATAATCCAACTCCATAACTTTTTATTGTATACCTCTATTTCCTTAATATAATCTAAAGAATTACCCTTATTAAATTATATCATAACTTTCTACTTAAACTATTTCAATTTACAAAATTAATAACATTCATTTAACCCTTTTAAGAGAAAAATAAATCGTTTCTTGTAGTATTTTTCTGAATATTTTCAATTTATAGTCTTATAATGCTAGAAATTTTACAATATATGATATATAATCATATTAAATAAAGTGAGCTATTATAATATTTATATTCATTTTTTACTGTTATATATTTTCAAAATATTTTAAATCTAGCGACTTTTGTAACATTTATTATTGACTAAATAAGGAGTGATGAACTATGAAATTAAAAATTAACAAAGCTATTGAAATGCAGTTGAAAAAAAGTTATGCAATAGAATCTGGGCATTCAGAAGATGTATTTGAGATAGACTGTGGTGAAGGTATAAATACAGTTTCTTACTCAAATAAAGCTGTAGAAGCTTTTAATGCTTTAGAATTTGATATGATAAGAGGATACCCTCATTCAATTGCCTTAAAAGACAATATAGTTGATTATTGGAAAGACTTTATAACATTAGATATTGATAGAATCTGTTTGGCAGATGGTTCTATACATGTTATTTACCTTTTAAATAGACTATTTATTGAAAAAGGAGATAAGGTTTTAGGATATTCTCCTCAGTTCTCTGAATATGAAACAGATATAAAAATGCATGGCGCTACTTATGATTATGTTCTTTTAAAGAAAGAGGATAATTTCAAATTTAATGAAAAAGAATTTATTGAAAAAATAAATCCAGAATATAAAGTAATTTACATAGACAATCCAAATAATCCTACAGGACAAATTATACCTTTATCATCAATTGAAAATATAGTAAAAGAAGCATCTAAATATAATATCGCAGTTATGGTAGATGAAGCTTATGGTGAATACATGCCAAAAGAAAATTCAGCTGTAAAACTTCTAAATAATTATGATAATGTAATTGTCTTAAAAACATTTTCAAAAGGTTTTGGTTTAGCAGGACTAAGAGCAGGATATGCAGTTCTTCCAAAAGAACTTGTTGACCCTATTAAAAAGATTTCTACTCCTTACGAAGTATCTGAAATATCTCGTAGTATTGCAGCCAATTTACTAGATGATGTTCAATTTATAGAAGAATTAAAGGAAAAAACACAAGCTATAAAAAATCAATTATTAATTCCTTGGAAAAACCTTAATATAGCTGAAACTAATGATACTGTATCAATAATGACAGTTGAACATAAAAACAAAGACATAGATTTACAACAAGAATTTGCAAAGTTAAAAATAAGAGTTATATCTGGTAGTGACTTCACTGGACTTGATAAAAATTTTATAAGATTTAGAATGCCAGAAGAAAATGAACTTCCTGAAGTTATAAAAGCGTTCCAAATAATCGATAATATAGAGTAAATTATATAAGGGACATATTGTTAAAATCAATATGCCCCTTTAATTTTTAAATTATTTTACTGTATTTCTGTTAATTAACTTATTAAGCTCCATTAGTATTGATGAAATCAACGCTAGACCTAGACAAATTCCTAATTGATATAGTCCAAACACTTCTGGTATAGAGAATATGCCTCTTAATACTGGTATTAGCGTTAAAGAGTAAAGTCCAAAACAAATTACAACTGCTCCTATAACATACTTATTACTAAAAAAACCTAACTTTATTACGGTTTGATTATTAGAACGTGCAGGTAATGTCTGCATTATTCTAGCTAATATCAATGTTGAGAATGCCATAGCTACTCCAAGTTCTGGAGATACTTGTAATCCTATATATTGTGCAATAATTGTAACTACACCTATTATACAACCTCTTATAGCTACTGCCTTCAATGTCCCTCCTGCTAGTATACTTTCATCTGGATGTCTAGGAGGTTTATCCATTATATTTTTTTCTGACTTTTCAAACCCCAACGCAATTGCTGGTAAAGAGTCATTTACTAAGTTTATAAATAAAAGTTGTAAAGCTGTAAATGGATTCGACCAACCTGCAAATACTGCAAACAATATAGCTACTATAGCTCCTAAGTTTCCTGCAAATAAATAAGTAATTGCTTTTATTATATTGCTGTATACTGTTCTACCAACTTCAACAGCATTTACTATACTTGCAAAGTTATCATCAACTAGTACCATGGCAGAGGCATCTTTTGCTACATCAGTACCACTTCCCATACCTATACCTATATCTGCTTGTTTCAATGCTGGTGCATCATTTACACCATCACCAGTCATAGCAGTTATATTGTTTTTATGTTGCCACGCTTTTACTATACGAATTTTATTTTCTGGTGATACTCTGGCATACACACTTATATTTTCCAATTTTTCATATAATTCTTCTTCACTCAAAGCATCAAGTTCTTTTCCAGTAAGAGCTAAGTCCCCATCTTCCATTATACCAATTTCTTTTGCAATTGCCGCTGCTGTTGTTTTATGGTCACCAGTTATCATAACAGTTTTTATCCCAGCACTCTTTGCTTCTTTTACAGCATCCATCACTTCTTCTCTTGGTGGGTCTATCATTGCCATTATTCCAACCAATGTCATATCATGTTCATCATCAATTGAAGGTGTAAAGCCTTCTTCTGGAACATCTTTTATTGCGAAAGCTAATACTCTAAGTGCTCTATTTGAAAATTCTTCATTTTTATGCTTATATTCTTCTATTATCTCATCTGTTATATCTACTTTTGAACCATTTTTTAAAGCATATTTACATCTACTAAATACAATATCTGGTGCACCCTTTGTAAACATTATATAATCTCCATATATGCTATTTACAGTAGACATAAGCTTTCTATCTGAGTCAAATGGAATTTCATTGATTCTAACATACTTACTTCTTAATTTATCATAATCTAAATCATTTTTACTTGAATAATTTATCAATGCTACTTCTGTTGGGTCACCAACTTCTTTACCATCACTAGTTATATGAGAATCATTACAAAGTGTGGAAACCATAGTCAATAATTTAGCATGATAAGAATAGTTTACCTTTTCTTTATTTAACTCATCATTATTAGTTCCATACATATAATAATCAACAACTGTCATTTTATTTTGCGTAAGAGTACCTGTTTTATCAGTACATATAACACTTGTTGAACCTAAAGTTTCTACTGCTGGTAATTTTCTTATTATAGCTTGTTTTTTTGCCATGCTGTTTGTTCCAACAGCTAATACGATAGTTACTATCGATGATAAAGCTTCTGGTATAGCTGCTACTGCCACTGCTACAGAGAACATGAATGAATCGAGAATTATCTGTGTCATTTCACCATTTCCAGCCATAAAGTAATTTCTTGCCACTTGAATTATAAATATTAAAAGAGCAAGTATTACAATACCTACACCAAGTTTTTTACTAAAGTCTTCTATTTTTTGTTGTAATGGTGTAAGTTTATTTTCAGCACTTTCCAAAAGGCCAGCTATTTTACCCATTTCAGTATTCATACCTGCTCCAGTTACTACAAAAGAACCTCTACCGTAAACAACTACAGCACCACTAAATACCATATTTTTCTGGTCGCCTAAGCTTACATCTTCACTTATTTGCTCTGTATGCTTTAAAACTGGCTCTGATTCTCCAGTTAACATACCTTCTACCACCTTTAGAGATTGTGCTTCTATAAGTCTTCCATCTGCTGGTATGTAATCGCCAGCTTCTAAGAATACAATATCTCCAACTACTAAATCTTTTGCTGGAATTGTCATTTTTTTATTGTCTCTTATTACTTTTG
Organism: Clostridioides sp. ZZV14-6387; assembly: GCF_020657835.1. Taxonomy (NCBI): domain Bacteria; kingdom Bacillati; phylum Bacillota; class Clostridia; order Peptostreptococcales; family Peptostreptococcaceae; genus Clostridioides; species Clostridioides sp. ZZV14-6387. The sequence goes on along the minus strand of NZ_JAGWCW010000036.1, from coordinate 7,784 downwards.
CATTTGGTGCAGATAAATTTTTTAAACTTTCTAATGAACTTTCTGCTTTTTTCGTTTGTACGACACCTAAAACTGAGTTTATAATAATAACTGCAAAAATTATTATAGACTCTACAGTTTCACCTAAAAATATTTGTACTAAAGCAGCTATTAATAGAATTATTACTAGTGGGTCTTTAAAACTTTCTAAGAAAAGCTTATACGTAGGAACTTTATCTGCTTCTTTTAATTCATTAGCTCCATTTTTTTCTAACAGCTCTTCTGCTTTTTCTTTGCTCAAACCAGATAAGCTTGAGTCTAAATTTTTAATTACTTCTTGATAAGTACTTTTGTAAGACATTTGTTGCCCTCCTCTTTAATAAATTTATTTTATGTTTGGGGGCTCTTATGTATACTTGAAATTTAAATTTTTTTAAATAAAAATTCCTTGAATAAAAAAAGACCCCAAAACAAACATACTTAATGCTTATTTTGAAGGTCTTGCTATCAAGGAATTCCTTGCTAATTAACCGAGTATTTCTACTGTCTTGACGATTAATTACCACTTTCGTGTAAGCTACTCCCCTTCGAGTAGTTATCTTAAATTGTATTTACATTATATCACCTTATGTAATTAATAGTCTAGCTTATTTTTTATTTTAACCTAAATTTAACAAACTATAATTTAATTTAAATGTAAGTATTCTTCTAAAGTCAAATCATTCATTGCAAAGTTTTTGCTATGTTCAGTTCCAACATATCTATAATGCCAAGATTCATACATATATCCAGTTATATTCTCTTTGCCTTTTGGATATCTAAGTATAAAACCATACTTATATGCATTTTCATACAACCACTTAGCTTCTTTTGTATTATTAAACTTCTGATTTGCCCAACTAGATTGGTCATTTCCTCCAATATCAAAAGCAAGTCCAGTTTGATGTTCACTTTCTCCAGGCTTAGCTGAAAATCTATTTGCCTCTTTTTCACCATGTTCTTTTGCATACGACTTAAATAATTTATCTTGATATTCATAACTTCTATATGTACTAAAAGCTTTTAAATTTAAACCTGACTTTTGAGCGTCTTTATTCATTTTATAAAAAGCATCTTTTGCTTCACTACTTTCTTGTGGAGAATATTCTTTAGGTAAGCTATACTCCTTATTTGCTACTATAATATTATTTATTGATAATACATTTACGCCCTTCCTGTATTTACTTAATTCAGATGTTATGATTTTCTTTCCTGCACTAGAACTATCAATAAACATTCCTATAAAAACTATAAATAGAGCAAAAACTATGGCTATACAAGTTTTCTTTTTCATATACTACACCTCCATAATTAGTATTTGATACAGAAAAATTTCAAGACATTTTCTTTCTTAGTATAATCATACCACTAATTTATTGCAATATATTTAAAGTATTCTTACGAAATTCTTAATTTCTTCTCTATATGACTAAAAACAACAACAAATTTTTCAAAATTCTCAGGTTAATGGTACATATATTGATTTTTTTTCCAAATAGTGTATAATATATCTATAGAAACTCTCAAGTACTCTTTAGTACTTTATATTTTTATATGAAGGGAGATAGTAAAGTGACGGATAAACAAAGACTCATTATAACTATTGCACAAAGAATTTTTGACCAGAAAGGTTTTCAAAATACTTCGATACTAGATATTGTAAAAGAATGTAAAATGTCTAAAGCTACTTTTTATAAACATTTTGAAACTAAAGAAATTTTTATCTGCGAAATAATCAATTATTATGATGAAAAATTCTTGGAAATTATACATTCCATTAATGAAAATAAGGATATTCCATCATCTGAGAAGTTAAGAAGAAAGATAATTGCTGTATGGGAAAATATTTTTTCTAGAACTACTATAAACACCTATATAAGAGAAAACTTTTCTGAGGCGCAACGTAATACTACGAGTAAATTACAAAAAAAAACTCGAGCTAACTTATTGAATGAATACAAACTCAGTTTATTCGATAACTATGGGGATAAAATAGAAAACAATATATTCGATTTAGTTTTCTTATTGGATGCACTAATTCATCAGTTTACGTATATTATTCACATACAAAAAAGAGAAGTGAATGTATACTTTATTGCTGAATTCACTATACAAATTTTAGATTTAGTTGTAGAAAATATTAATAATCTAAATCCTTTAATTGAAAAATCAATGTTTTTATATGAACAAGAAGATGAAGCCTACTTTTCCATTCATAATAAATCGCTATTTTTTAAAACGATACAAGATATAGAGGAACTAATAAAAACGGATACTTCACTCCTTGAAAACCCCAAGCTACTAGAGGCAACAAAAAAATTATATATTGAGGAAAAAAATCAACAATATGATTCTTTAATCATGGATGCAATGATTACATACTTAGAAAAAGAAGACATTTTGAGACCAAAAGTACTTTTGTTGAACAGTATTAAAAATCAATTAAAAAAGGAGACGTTATAAATCATGGAAACCCAAAGTAATAACAAAAAAGGAAATTTAATAATAGCAATCGTAATGACTGGTGCTTTTATAAGCTCTCTTAGCCAGACATTATTATCAACTGCATTACCTAATATAATGTCAGATTTTAAAATTACTGCTGATGTTGGTCAGTGGTTAACAACAATTTATCTACTTATTGCAGGTATTATTGTACCTACAACAGCTTACTTGATAAATAGGTTTAGTACTAGAAAATTATTCATTACATCAATGACTATATTTTCCCTAGGATGTGTCATTGCACTTTTTTCTAATAGCTTTTCAACTATGCTAGTTGCTCGTGTATTACAAGCAGTTGGTTCTGGTTCTTTAATGCCACTACTACAGGTCATTATACTCTATTTATGTCCTGTTGAAAAACGTGGTACAGCTATGAGTTTAGTTGGTATTACAGTAGGATTTGCTCCAGCTATAGGACCAACTTTATCTGGATGGTTGGTAGATTCATTTGGTTGGCATAGTTTATTTTTACTTCTTTCACCTATAGCTATATTAGATGTTATACTTTCATTTGTTCTATTGAAAAATGTTGGAGAAGCTCAAAAACTAAAATTGGATATACCTTCAATAATACTATCTTCTCTAGGATTTGGTGGTTTATTGATTGGATTTACTAATCAAGGTAATTATGGCTGGACTAATATTGCCACATATTTACCAATAATTATAGGAATTATATCATTAATATTATTTACATTACGTCAATTAAAATCTAAAGAACCATTTTTAGAGTTAAGAGTTTTCAAAAACAAACCATTCCTAATTTCTACAGTATTGATTATGATTGTGTATGCTTCAATGATGTCTGCCACATTAATGATTCCTCTATATATACAATCTGTAAGAGGTTTTTCTGCACTAGTTTCAGGTTCTTTAATGATGCCAGGTGCTATACTGATGGTTGCATTAAATCCAATTGCAGGTCGCCATTTAGATAAATATGGACCTCAAGCTTTATCAATATTAGGAACTGGCTGTTTATTTTTAGGAACTTTGTCTTTTGCTTTTTTAGGTAAAGATACGTCTTTAATTCATGTATCATTAATGTATTGTATACGTATGATTGGTATTTCACTAGTTCTAATGCCATTAACTACTTGGGGACTTAAAACTCTGGATAGGGAACTTATATCTCATGCTACAGCAATAAATAGTACACTTAGACAAATATCTGGTGCTATAGGCTCTGCTGTACTTATTACTATAATGACATCTGCTACAAAAAAAGCTCATATGAGTTCAGCTATTCTGTCTAACATACATGGAATGGATGTTGCATTTTCAACAGCTGCTACTCTTGCATTTATTGGTTTAGTTATTTCTATATGTTTTATAAAAGAACGTCAAATTATTAGAGGCTAACAAAAAGAAGTTAATAAAAAAGGAGTTGTCACATGAACAGTTTAAGTTTGCTCTGTGATAACTCCTTTTTATTTATTTTAATTATCATATTTTTAATTATGCTATATTTTCCTATATAGGCTCTATACATTGAACACTCAGTTATTTTTACCAAAATAATTGTTTCTAATCTTACATACATTTTTTGTCATTATTTTTCTAATAAGATGCACATAGATGAAGTTTTTTAATTTTGATAGATGTTGTGAATGAGTAGAGAAAAATACATCTGGTGAAGAAAAAACACCATAATCATATGCTATAGCTTCTTTTTGAATAAAAGTATCTTTACCATCCCAATCAATAGATGTGTTTTTCAAATCATTTGTGGCTATTGCATACTTTTTGAATGTTCCATTCTGATTAATAAATTTCTTCTGAATTGCTTCTAAATATTTTTTATCAGTTATTACTCCCTCTAGAGCAATCCATTTATCTTGATAAAATACCTCTACCCAAGTATGAAGAATATATTTTGGTGCTAATAATGAAATCAATTTAGATGTAGCGCCTCGTTGAAAGTCTTTTGTTACATTAAAAGCATGAAGCCTACAAGGGATATTCACTGAACGCAATAATGCCATTAAAAGAGTAGCTTTTGTATTACATTGTCCCATACCTTCATTTAGTACCTGTGTTGCCTTCAACATATCAGAAGCATTATAGCCAAATAAAATATCATTTTGGACAAACTCATAAATAGATTTTATTTTATGAAAATCATCTAAATCTAACCACTTCTTAAGTGATACCAAGAACTTAAGTTGTGGGTCACTATAGTTTAGCATTTTTGTTTCTTCTAAATATTCTTTATTCATAATAAATCCCCTTTCTTAATACAACTTCATTATATAACGAGAATATTTAATATACTTTCAAAAACTCGCTATCTTTTAAAGATAAAGAAACGGGCATTCCCATCATACGCTTAACTGTTCCTGCAAGGTGTGATGGAGTGTCGAATCCAGCAATCATAGAAGCTTCAGTAACATTTTTTCCAGAAAGCAATTCTCCAAAAGCACACTCCATTTGATGAAGTAAAATATAGCTTTTTAAAGGTATCCCAATTTGCTCTTTAAACAAATGTGATAATCTACTTGCTGATAGTGCCACTTTATCTGCAAAGTTTGAAATCGTATGATTATCACAATTACAAGTATGTAATAATTGAAGCAATTCTGTAATTCTATCATCATAGTATTTGATAGTTTCAGGGAAATTCAAATAGTTGTTAAGCATTTTCATAAACTTTAAATACTGTTCTTCACTAGATTGATATATCAAAAAAGTTCCTTGTTGACGTAATTCATCTAATCCATCTTTTTCACATATCCAATATCCAAAATCATTCATTTTTGAGGTAAGCTGTTCTGCAAATATAGATGTAGGTTCAATAAGAGCAGAATAATAAACTTTTTTTCTTGCTGAAAATGAGTGAGAGATATTTTTATCTACTACGATACAATTACATTTAACTAATTTTTCATTGACTGTTATTTCAATGCTGTCTTCTATCCCTATAAATAGTTGTAACATCCAATGGCTATGTTTATCTGCCTCTAAATGATTTGTAATCATACTAATTCTATCTTCTTGCCAAAAAATTTTATTTATAATGTTCATTGTATCACTTCCTTCTTCTAAAAATATCACTCTTTATTTTAATAGATTGTCCTATATTTGTGAATACATTTTGATAAAAGACCTGCAAAAAGGCATGAATCCTTAGGATAAAAATACCCAAGAATTCATGCCTAATCTAATAGCTACATGTTCCAAATTATATATTCTTATAATACAGCTATTACTTCTATTTCAACTTTAACGTCTTTTGGTAATCTAGCAACTTCTACACAAGCTCTTGCTGGTTTATTTTCTCCAAAATATTCAGCATAAACTTCGTTTATAGCTCCAAATTCATTCATATCTTTTATAAATACTGTAGTTTTAACTACATTTGAAAAATCAGCTCCACTTTCAGCTAATATAGCTTTAAGATTTTTTAAAGATTGAGCAGTTTGAGCTTGTACATCTCCTTCAACTACTTCCATAGTCTCTGGTACAAGAGGAACTTGTCCAGATACAAATAATAAGTTTCCAGCTTTTATAGCTTGAGAGTATGGTCCTAAAGCTGCTGGTGCATCATTAGTATGTATTACTTCATGTTTCATTTTAAAATCCTCCTAATTCGTTAATCTGATACATATAAAATGTATCTTCATACACTATTATACTATTTTTCTTGTATATTATATACACTTTTTACTATAATTCTATAATTTTAAAACCTTTGTCTTCTATAGCTTTCTTTATTTTAGCTATATGGTCATAATCTATTGTCTCTAGTATAAATTCCGCACTTTGTTTTCCTAGAGCTTCTCCTGCTGATAATTTACCTTGATTAGCACTTAAAATGTTTCCACCATTCTCACTTATTATTCTAGTTAATTCAGCAAAGTTTCCTGGCTTGTCTTCCATAATTGTACTAAATGAATATCTTCTTCCTTCTTTAGCTAAAGCAACACCTATTATTCTATATAATGTATTTATGTCTATGTTACCACCAGATATTATACAAACTACATTTTCATCTTTTGCTGGTACATACTTACCACTTAATATAGCAGCTGTACATACAGCTCCAGCACCTTCTGAAACTATTTTTTGACTTTCCATCATAAATAATATTGATTCTGCAATTTCTGTTTCTTCAACCACAACTATTTCATCAACTAATTCGTTTATTATTTCAAAAGTTAAATCTCCTGGAGTTTTAACAGCTATACCATCAGCTATTGTAGTATCATTAAATGCTGTTGTTACTTTTCCATTTTTAACTGATTCTTTCATTGAAGGTATATTTGCAGTTTGAACACCAACTATTTTCACATTAGGATTTAATGCTTTTGCAGCTACAGCTACACCAGAGATGATTCCACCTCCACCAACTGGGCATAATATAGTATCAACTTTATTGTCTAATTGTTCGAAAATCTCAAGAGATATAGTTCCTTGTCCTGCTATAACATATTTATCATTGAATGGATGTAAGAAAGTTGCTCCTGTTTCTTTTTGTATTTCAACAGCTTTTGCATACGCATCATCATAAACTGCACCATTTAAAACTACTTCTGCTCCATAACCTTTAGTTGCACTAACTTTTGCTAAAGGTGCAGTTGCTGGCATTACTATTGTAGATTTTATACCAGTCATTTTTGCCCCTAATGCAACACCTTGAGCATGATTTCCTGCACTTGAAGCTATAACTCCATTTGCTTTTTCTTCATCTGTTAAACTCGCTATTTTGTTACAAGCTCCTCTTAATTTAAAAGAACCTGTTTTTTGAAGATTCTCACATTTATAGAACACATTTGCTCCTGTTTTTTCGCTAAGTTTAACACTTTCAAGTAAGTCAGTTCTTTTTACTATGTTTTTGATGGTCTCTCTAGCTTCTTTCACATCTGTTAAGGTAACGTTTATCATTTTATTCCACTCCCGTAAATCCAATTTTTGTTTATTACTTTCTATATAATTCTATATCTTTTTTTTTTAAAAATCAACATGTAAACGATTTTTATAATTTTTTAATTAATCACAAAAAAACTAAAAATACAACAATTGAATACAATAAACACATATCTTCAATTCGTTTAAATTACATTAAATGATAATTTAAAAATATATTTTACAATTTTATCAAAATAACAATGTATTCTTTATTATTTTTATTAAAATTTGTATTTTATATTATTTTATTTACTTACAAACTATTTTTTTGGCTTTTTTTAATCTTATTAAAGTTAACAAAATAATAATAAACATATATTACTAAACAACTTCTATTTAAAAGAAAGTTTTAC
>NZ_JAGWCW010000035.1:0-47437 GCF_020657835.1 Clostridioides sp. ZZV14-6387 | reverse complement strand
TTATATTATTAATATTATTTTTTATTATCTTAAATTTTAAAGTAATAAAAAATATACAGTTTATTTCTTATATCTAATTTTATAAAGATAAATACAGCAGTAAAATTTAATATAAGGCTGATAAGCATTATATACAATAATCTTGTTCAAATTGATAATATGATATTGATGTATTTTTTTTTATCAACTATAATCTAAAATATGAAGTAATAAGTTTTTTTATTAAATTGTATATTTAATGTATATATAAATGACAAATAAATCCTCTGTAATAAAAATAATTCTAGGAATGTGGTTATAAATAATAGCAATGATGAAGGAGGTAAGTATATGAACAAACATAATCTTGAGGTTATATTAAATCAGCTACAGATTAATATATATATTACAGATATTCATACTGATAAAATTATTTTCATGAATGAAAATATGAAAAAAGAATATAATATTTCAGCTCCAGAAGGAAAAGTTTGTTGGGAGGTATTATATACTGAAAAAAATGCCCCATGTAGTTTTTGTAAAGTCTTAGAGCTGTTAAAGAATAATAAAAAAGGAACATTAATAAAGTGGTATGAAAAATGTAATAAGTTAAATCAAGTTTTTGAAAATTATGATAGTCTAATTTCATGGCAAGATGGTACAGTTGTTCATATACACCAATCTATAGATATTACAAATTCCAAAAGCTTAAATGAGCAAGGTAAAGTTGAAGAATTTTATCAAATATCAAATAATAAAGAAGAAAGAGATTATCTTGAAGATTTTAATGCCTTAAGAAGTAAATTTGATTATGATTCTACATTACTTTATGATGCTTTGATTAGAGGTACAGATGAATATATATATATTTGTAATATGAAAACAGGAGTATTTCGATATTCACCATCACAAGTTGAATTATTTGATTTGCCAGGAGAAATTGTAGAAAGTCCAATTATTTACTGGAAGAGCATTGTACATCCAGAAGACTGGGACCGTTTTTATAAGTCAAATATGGAAATAGGTAAAAATAATATGGATTATCATTCAGTGGAATTCCGGGCTAAAAATCGCAGTGGAGAATATATTTGGTTAAGATGTAGAGGACAATTAATGCGTGATGAGTTTGGAGAACCAAGTATTTTTGCAGGAATAATGACACAGTTAGGGAAACAAAATAAGATTGACCCATTAACACAACTGTTGAATTACTATGAATTTATGAGTGTGTTTGAAGATAAACTTTCAAATCCGATGATTGAAAAATTATGTATAGTATTATTGAATATCGATGATTTTAAAAATGTTAATGAGATGTATGATAGAGATTTTGGAGATAATATAATAAAAACTTTAGCACAATCTATACAATCTATTTTACCAGGTAATGCTGAACTTTATAAACTTGATGGTGATGAACTGGGAATTCTCGTTGATAATGTTGAGGAAAAAGAGATTCAACTTTTATATGAGCAAATACAAAATTTAATTATACATCTTCACCTATGGAGAAAATATGGATTAAATATAACAATTTCTGCTGGGTGTGTTATATATCCAAAACATGGGGATACAGTAAAAGAACTTAGTAAATATGCTAGCTATTCTTTACAGTATGCTAAAGATCATGGTAAGAATAGAATTGTTTTTTTCTCTGAAAAAATATTAAAAAATAAAATGTACTCTGTAGCAATGATGTGGGAGTTGAAAGCATCAATTAATGATAATTTTAGGGGATTTAGTCTTAGATTTCAGCCACAAGTAGATACACAAAGCCATAATATAATAGGTGTAGAAGTACTTTTAAGATGGACTAATAGTGAAGGTAAAGCAATTTCTCCTTTAGAATTTATTCCAATTTTAGAAGAAAATGATATGATAAATACTGTAGGAGCATGGGTACTTCGGATGGCATTACGTACTTGTGGAGAATGGATTGCTGGTTATCCATTTTTTACAGTGAGTGTAAATATTTCAGCTGTTCAAATATTAGAGGATACATTTATTGAAGATATAATAAAAATTATAGATGAAGAAAATTTTCCTTATAAAAATCTTGTTTTAGAATTAACTGAAAGCCATACAGTGCAGAATATGAGTATTTTACAATATAAGTTTAAAGTTTTACAAGAATTAGGTATTCGTATTGCTATGGATGATTTTGGTACAGGATATTCATCATTAGAAGTTTTAAAATTTGCACCAATAGATATAGTGAAGATTGATAGAGTCTTTGTTAAAGACATATTAAAAAGTAAGTTTGATGCCACATTTATACATTTTATTGTTGCAATTTGTCACGATGTAGAAATAAAAGTTTGTTTAGAGGGAGTGGAAACAAGAGAAGAGTATGATTTAGTTAAACAAATGCAACCAGATTACATACAAGGATATTTTTTTGGAAAGCCACAAACAGCAAGTGAGATTTTAGATATTTTAAAAATAGACAATTGATACTAATCAAAAAGGTAGAATCTATAAATAGTTGCTACCTTTTTTAGTGAGCAATAAAGTGTATAATTAAAAATTTAGTAAAGTGTTTGATAATTCATCATTTAAGATGATAAAAAATAAATAAGAATTGCTTGATTTAGCCAATAATAAAGAATATAGTAACTATATAGACAACAAAACGAAAAGGAGTGTATAACCCTTGGAAAAACAGTATTTTACCACAGGAGAATTTGCAAAGTTGTGTGGAATATCTAAACAGACATTAATTTTTTACGATAAAATGGGGATTTTTTCTCCAGAATATAAAGACAAAAATAATTATAGATATTATTCGATTTATCAATATGATACATTAGACATATTACAATCATTAAGGGAAATAGGAATGAGTCTAGAGGAAATAAAAGAATATATACAAAATAGAAGTCCTCAACTTTGCGTGAAAATGCTTAAAGAAGAAGAAAAAAATATAAGAGAAAAAATAAAAAAATTAAGAAAAATAAGTTCAAAGATACAAAACAGAATAAATACAACAGTTGAAGGAATTTCTAAAATGAATAGTGAAGAAATTTATATGTCTAAAAGATTTGAGGAATACTTAGTCTTATCAAGTGACTTGACTAGTATAAGTAATGGCGATTTCATGATGGAATTAATAGATTTCACTAATTACTGTAAATCAAAAAATTTGTATCAAGGATATGAGTTAGGAGCAATGGTAAGTAATGAGAATATAAAAAATGGAGACTACTTAAGCATAGCAAGTTTCTATTTGAAAATAGATAAAAAAATAAAAGAAAAAAAGTTATATATAAAACCAGAGGGAATATATGCATGTATAAAGCATATTGGAAAATATGAAGACTCATATAAATCTTATGAGAAGTTGAAAAAATATATATATGAGAATGAATATAAAATTGTTGGAAATTCATATGAGGAGAGTATACTCGATTTCTTTTGTGAAAGTAATGAAGATAATTATATGACTGAGATTTCAATCCAAGTATCTAGATAAGAATCAAAAAGAGATATATTCAAACATTAAGTAATTATACTTAGTATTGAGTATATCTCTATATTTTATAATAGTATATAAAGGTTTAAACAGTATCTATAAGGTACATTTAATGTCAGTAAATACTAATTATATGAATAAATTGTAAATTGTAGTTGTTAAAAAACAAACAACAAAAGCAAGTACAGTAGGCATTAAGAATCCTAAGGCAGTCCATTTTAGACTTCCAGTTTCTCTTTTTATTGTTAAAAGTGTTGTTGCACAAGGCCAGTGTAGTAAACTGAACAGCATAACATTTAAAGCTGTCAAATAAGTCCATCCATGCTCTCTAAGAACTTGACCTAAAGCACTAAAGCTATCTAATTCTATCATAGAACCAGTTGCTAGGTAAGCCATCAGAAGTATAGGTATAACTATCTCATTTGCTGGGAAACCAAGAATAAAAGCCATCAATATAAAACCATCAAGACCAATTACTTTAGCTAAAGGGTCCAAAAAATTTGCAACATGTGATAATATACTTAAATCTCCTATATAGATATTTGCAAATATCCAAGTTATTACACCAGCAGGTATGGCTACCATTACAGCTCTTCCTAAAACAAATATTGTTCTATCTATTATGGAAGTATATAAAGTTCTTCCTATTTGAGGAACTCTATAAGGGGGAAGTTCCAATGTAAAAGTTGAAGGAACTCCTTTTAATAATGTCTTAGAAAGAGTATAAGAAACTAACAATGTTATTAAAACACCTAAAATTATCAATAAAGTTATACAAAATGCAGTTGCTATACTTGATACAAAAGAGCTAGTTATAACTGAGCTAAAAAATATTGTAGATATAGCTATCAGAGTAGGAAAACGACCATTACAAGGTACAAAGTTATTCGTAAGTATAGCTATAAGTCTTTCCCTTGGAGAGTCAATTATTCTACAACCAATGACTCCAGCTGCATTACATCCAAATCCCATACACATAGTCAAACACTGTTTACCATGTGCACAAGCTTTTTTAAATAGGTGATCTAAGTTGAATGCAACTCTTGGCAAATATCCAAAATCCTCAAGCAAGGTAAATAATGGGAAGAATATTGCCATAGGAGGTAACATTACAGAAATTACCCATGCTAAGGTTCTGTACAATCCTAAAACCAACATATCATTTAACCATGATGGACAGTTAATACTATTTAACACGCTTGAAATACTTGGCTCAAATCCAAGTAGCAAATTAGACAGTAAAGTGGATGGATAGTTAGCACCTTCTATAGTAATCCACAATATAGTACCTAATAATAAAAGCATTATTGGAAGCCCAAATACTTTGGATGTTAATATTTTATCTACTTTTTCTTCTCTATCAGTTGATTTTTTAGGAATGTTAGAAGAACATTCTTCACTTAATTTTTTAGCATAATCATAGTTAATCTTAGTAAATTCATCTCTGATTTTCTGTTTATTTATATCATTTGGAATTTTTTTCCTTACTTCATTAATAGCATCTATTGAATCTTTATCTATATAGTTGCTCATAGATTCAAAAATACTTTCATCACCATCAATAAGTCTAAGACCTAACCATCTAGAATTTATATTTGGCATGATGTTATCCAATTCTGGCTGAATTGATTTTACCATATCTTCTATATTTTCACTATATTTTACAGGTTTATTATTGAACTTATATTTATCAAAAGATACATCATTTAAAGTATCTAATAGTTCATCCATACCAGAACCACTTCTTGCAGCAGTTAAAACAACTGGAATGCCAAGAGATTCCTCTAGGAGTTCTGTATTTATAGTAATTCCTTTTTTCCTAGCTTCATCTATTAAATTTATACATAAAATAACTTTATCTGTAAGTTCCATCACTTGAAACACCAAATTTAAATTTCTTTCAAGACATGTAGCATCACATACTACTATTACTGCATCTGGATTACCAAAACATATAAAATCGCGAGCCACAATTTCTTCTTGTGACAAGGCAAATAGAGAATATGTTCCTGGCAAATCGATTAATGCATACTCAGCATTTTTATATTTAAAATTACCTCGAGCTGTAGCTACAGTCTTTCCTGGCCAATTTCCAGTATGTTGTCTAAGCCCTGTAAGATGATTAAATACAGTACTTTTACCTGTATTTGGATTACCAGCCAATGCAATTACAAACTGGTCTTCTTTGTTATCTATATCAAACATGTCTTTTAAAGAACTCATTTTGGTTGAGTTGTGTGTCAAACCCATATTAATATCCTCCCGCTAGAAAATTTTAAATGTCAGAAACTAATATTAAGCTACTTTCTTCTTGTCGTAGAGCTATCTTACTACCTCTGATTTTGTAGACAGTTAAATTGTTTTTTGGACCTTTTCTAACTACATCTATAACAGCTCCTCTAGTAAGACCAAGCGCTAACATTCTTTCTCTTAAATTACCACTGGACAATATATCTTCAACTTTAACAGTTTTTTTCACTTGAATGTCGTTAAGGTTTTTCATAGTAGCACCTCCATGCATGAAATTTAGCCTGAGCTAATCTTCTTATTTTAAACTATGCATTATATTATTACCTTGTTACTTTCACAAAAAAAAGATAGGCAAGATGCCTATCACAAAGTTGGGTATAATTCTTACTTTTGGGGAAAGTAGAATATAGAATAAAAATTAACATTTTGAATCTATATAATTATTGAATCTTAGTAATAAAAAAAGCCAGAAAGCAAAAAGCCTTCTGACTCCATATAAGGTATTTTCAAATACCTAAATATCAATTCAATATATTATTTATACTTAAATTATATATTAACAATATTAGCTTGTCAACACTGTAATCTCATTTTAATGTGTTCAATGCCAGCTTCGTCATACACTTCTGATATTTCTTTAAAACCACAAGATAAATAAAGATTCTTTACATAAGCTTGTGCTGATAAAGTTATATTGTTTTCATGTAAATTAATCTTTATAAAGTCTATAGCACAATCCATCATTTGTTTTGCTAACCCATTTTTTCTATGACTAGAGAGAACCAAAACTCTACCAATAGAAACATCATCATAAGAGCTATATTCTCTAGGTATTATTCTAGCATAAGCGCAAATCAATCCATCTTCTTTTAAAAATATGTGATAAGAGTTTTTATCTATATCATCATAATCGTTTAATGAAAATATTTTTTGCTCACAAGCAAATACTTCATATCTTGATTTTGCTATTTCATAAAACTCATCTAAATTTAAATCATTAAAGTGTTTAATTTTAAACATAGTAACTACCTCCTAGTGTCTTAAAAAACTGAATATTAAGATATATTATATCATTTCTAATATAGATACTTTCATTAAAATTTATATTTATTAAAAATATTTTAAAAAAGTGATATACTATATTAGAAATAAAGTTTTAATTAGAAAATTTATGATTTATGGAGGACTTGTTTTGAATACTACTAAAAAATTAACTGAAGCTGCTTTATTGTCATCTTTATTTATAGTAGTGACAATTATAGCTGTGGGTACTGGATTTGGATATGCTATTTATCTAGATTTTATAGTACCAATATTTTTTTGTATAATATGCTTAAAATGTGATTTAAAGTACACTGTTTTATCTGGAGTTACATCACTTTTAATAATTTCTCTAGTACTTGGAAATCTCGGAACTGCTATTTGGGCAAGTCAGAGTGTATTACTTGGTATAATGTGTGGTTATTTTATAAATAAACCTACAATGGTGATGGATGATTTAGTATATGGTTCAATATTTGGAATAATTGTAATGGTTTTTATTGATATATATGCTTCAGCATTAATAGGTTATAGTTTTATGAAAGAATTTCAGGGATATAGTAAATTAATTTATTTTAATGGATATGCAAATATTATTTATTATTTGATGATAGCATTGTTTCCATTTGGGATGGTCTTTTGTATATATTTTTTAAGTTTGATTTTAGGATATAAATTGCATATATTAGGTTCAAATTCTTTAAAAAAATATTTGATATTTAAAAACTTTAGAAGTCTAAATCAATTTTTATGTTCTTCTAAGAAAGTTTTTTACATATGTGTTTCTTATTTAGTGATTTTTAAAATTTTAAAGTTATTAAATATTAAAGTTGATTTTGTTTATTTAAAAACAATCTTAATATCAATTGCTTACTTATGTGTTTATTTTATAGTTAGAGATTCATGTATGTCGTTGCAAAATTTTATAATATCTAAATTTAGAAAATTATTATATGCTAGAATTTCTTTTTTAATAATAATTTTATTATTATTTTTTATGTTTAATGTGACTATGGTTGGTTTAATAATAGTAAATGCGTTTTTAAATAAGAAAATAAATATAAGATTGAATCAGACTAATATTGTCAATAAACAAATTAATATCTTGATTGAAAATAAATTTTAGATATTGGTAAAAAATATAAAAAGATAGTATAATGTAAAAAAACATGTATATAATAATAAAAAAGGTTGACAAAATGTAAAAATAATAATATATTATGAGTAAGTTAAGAAAAAATTCTTGTAATTGATGAAATAATCTGAATATATAAATGCTATGAAGAGAAGAAGTAGAGCTAAGTTTTATTTAACAGAGAGTTCCAGTTTGGTGAAATGGAATAAATTGATTTAGTTTGAATACATCTCAGAGCACTATCTCTGAAAGATAACAACCATTAAGAGATATCGGAGTAGTACACGTTATAGTACTTGGGTATATATAATTATACTCTAAGAGATTAATATCGTGAGATATTGATGAACTAAGGTGGTAACACGTAAGCAATGCTTTCGTCCTTTTAATAGGATGAAAGCTTTTTTTATTATAAAAATAAAAATTAAAGATTATATAAATATTTTAGGAGGAATGAAAAATGAAATCGATAGACGAGCAAATACGAATAATTATGAAAGGTGTAGACGATTTAATAGATGAAAAAGAGTTAAGAGAAAAGCTTATTAAATCAGAAAAAGAAGGAAAACCTATGATAGTAAAATTGGGTCTAGACCCAAGTGCTCCAGATATACATTTAGGGCATACAGTAGTTCTTAGAAAGATGAAGCAACTACAAGATTTAGGTCACCAAATAGTAATAATAATTGGAGACTTTACAGGTAAAATTGGAGACCCAACTGGAAAATCTAAGGCTAGAAAGGCTTTAACAACAGAACAAGTTCTTGCAAATGCGAAAACTTATGAAGAACAGATTTTCAAAGTTTTAGATAAAGAAAAAACTATTGTAAGATTTAATAGTGAGTGGTTAGCTAAATTAAATTTTGAAGATGTAATAAAATTAGCAGCAACTATTACTGTTGCAAGAATGTTAGAAAGAGAAGATTTCAAGAAGAGATATGAAGGGCAAATGCCAATATCAGTACATGAATTCTTCTATCCATTAATGCAAGCATATGATTCTATAGCGTTAGAAGCTGATATAGAGCTTGGTGGAACTGACCAAAGATTTAACTTATTGATGGGAAGATCATTACAAAGAGAGTTTGGTATGGAGTCTCAAATAGTAATAATGATGCCTTTAATAGAAGGATTAGATGGAAAAGAAAAAATGAGTAAGAGTTTAGGTAACTATATTGGGATAGATGAAGAAGCAGGAATAATGTACCAGAAATCTATGGAAATTCCTGATGAACTTATAATTAAATACTATAATTTAGTAACTGATGTTCATCCTGATGAAGTTAATAAAATAGAATCTCAGTTAAAAGACGGTTCAGTAAATCCAAGAGATATAAAAATGAACTTAGCGAGAGAAATAGTTACATTATATCATGGAGAAGAATCTGCTAAAGAAGCTGAAGAAAGATTTAAGTCTGTATTCCAAAAAGGTCAAATACCTGAAGATATACAAACAATTCAAGTTAAGGAAGAAGGATTTGATTTAATTGAAGTATTAGTTGCTAATGAGATTGTTAAGAGTAAGAGTGAAGTTAGAAGATTAGCTTCTCAAGGTGGAGTAAAGGTAAATAGTGAAAAAGTAGAGGACTTAAGTGATATTGTTAAAGAAAGTGAATTAGTTGTTCAAATAGGAAAGAAAAAATTTGTAAAAATTGAACTAGTAAAATAGATTAAAATAAAAGGGATGTCTCTATTTTGAGACAACCCCTTTTTTATTATATTAAAATCTTAAATTGATAACCATTGTCTTTAAAATATGTTATAATTTGGTCTAACGCATTTACTGTTTCTTGTTTTCCATAAGTATCATGCATTAAAAGAACAACCATTTCTTTACCTTCAGAAGATTTTTTTGCATGTTCAAATAACTCTTGAGCATTTTTCTTTTTACCTTCTGCATCAGCATTTAAAGCATTCCAATCAATTGATGCCATATTTTTCTCTTTTAAGTAGTTACCTAGAGGCTCCATATTCTTCCAAGACATATATCCACCTGGGCATCTAACTACATTTGATGAGAAATTCTTTCCTAAAACTTTTTTCATAGCTTCATCAGTTTTGTTAAGTTCATTTACGAATGTATCAAGATTTAGGATTCTGCCAGGATATAGTTTTTTATAGTCGTGAGTGTAAGAGTGATGAGCTATTGCATTTCCTTCATCAAATGTTCTTTTTAAAATTTCATTAGCACCATTTCTTTCAAGTGAATCACCTTTAATAAAGAAAGTTCCCCTAACACTATGTTTTTTTAAGATATCTAGGACTTGTGGAGTATTCGTAGTAGATGGTCCATCATCAAATGTAAGAAAGACTATCTTTTCTCCATTGTTTGAATAGTCGTATTTGCTAAGTTTATCCCAAACTAATTTTGCATCATATCCATATTCTTTTGTAGCTTCTTTTTTTGCACCAATAATAGGTTCGTTTTTTTCTTTTTCGATTCTTTCTTTTTCCAGCCTTTCAGCTTTAAGTCTTTCTTGAGTTTCTTTAATTTCTTTTTTTCTAGACATATCCGCCCATGCCATAGAAAAAATACCAATAACTATTACAACAATTATAGTAAGTGTAATAGTTTTCTTTTTTCTTCTTTTTACCATAAGTACAGCATTCCCCCTTTTGTCGAATTGTATCAAAAATATATTATAATTATATCGAAGAAAGTAGAAAAAGTAAACCGACAAAGTTGTAACTAAGATAACCAAAGTGTAACTTATTTGACATTATTTGCATAATATGAATATATAATATACTGAAGTTATCTATAAAAAAATTTAGTATAAGTAAAAAAAATAAAAATTTATTAAAAAGGTGTTTACAAAAAATGATTAATATATTACTGTTAAATAGTGGATATAAATCTGAGCTCATGATAGATATAAATCTGGATTTAAAATACTGAAAAAATTTACTATATTTTTATAGTAATGCTTATAGAAAAACTCTCTTGCTGTTTAGGGGGTTTATAATTTTGCAAAAAAATAAAAAGGAGGGAGCTTTATTGAAAAAATACTTTGGAGAAATAGGACTAATATTTATAGCAATTATATGGGGAAGTGGCTTTGTAGCAACCCAATTTGCATTAGACGGTGGGCTTACACCTCTACAAATCATAACTTTAAGATTCTTCTTAGCAGCCGTAATTATGAACTTACTGTTTTTTAAACAGATTCGTGCTAGTATGGGAAAAAAATTGTTAAAGGCAGGAGGACTTTTAGGAATATTTTTATTCTTGGCTTTCACAGTACAAACCATTGGACTTATGTACACTACACCATCTAAGAATGCTTTTATAACAGCAGCAAATGTTGTAATAGTTCCATTCATAGGATTTATAATTTATAAAAGAAAACTTGATAAGATAGGGATAATAAGTAGTTTAGTAGCTCTTGTAGGGATTGGAATACTTTCTTTAGAAGCAGATTTTTCTATTAATTTTGGAGATTTACTAACACTTATATGTTCATTTGGATTTGCATTTCACATATTCTTTACAAGTGAGTTTGCAAAAGATAATAACCCAATGGCATTAACAGCTGTTCAATTTACTGTAGCATTTTTAATGTCTTTAGTAGTTCAGACATTTGCAGGGCAATTGAAAATGGAAGCTGAATTATCTGGATATATGGGAACTATATATCTAGCTATATTTAGTACTACAATAGGATTTTTGTTCCAAACTATATGTCAAAAAAGAGTTGATGGAACTAGAACAGCTATAATATTATCTACAGAAGCTGTATTTGGTACTATATTTTCTATAATAATTCTAAAGGAACTTATTACAGCAAAATTGGTTATTGGTAGTATATTAATATTTGTTGCAATCATAACAGCAGAAACTAAATTATCTTTTTTAAAGAGCAAAAAAGTGAAACTTAAAGATTCAAAAGAGTCTTCATTAGAAAGTATTTAATAAGACAGTTATTTCCTAATTAATCAAATAAACTATGTATTATGTAGAAATTTGACATCAAAACTTGGTTGATACTGGTGTTTCAAAGTGATAAAATTAATTAGGAAATAAATTTTATTTTTAGTGTTTAAACTACAAAGCCGGGGGTATATATATTCTTGTAGCAAGTTATTAAACTTAAAAATAAAAATTTAATTATATAAAATTGGGAGGAAATTAATTATGAAAAAATTTGTTTGTACAGTATGTGGATATATACATGAAGGAGATGCTGCACCAGCACAATGTCCAGTATGTAAAGTTGGAGCTGATAAATTCGAAGAAATGAAAGGCGAAATGGTTTGGGCTGACGAACATAGAATAGGTGTAGCTCAAGGTGTAGATGCAGAAATAATCGAAGGATTAAGAGCTAACTTTACTGGTGAATGCACAGAGGTAGGAATGTACTTAGCAATGAGTAGACAAGCTGATAGAGAAGGTTATCCAGAAGTAGCAGAAGCTTATAAGAGAATAGCTTTTGAAGAAGCTGAGCATGCTGCTAAATTTGCAGAACTTCTTGGAGAAGTTGTAGTTGCAGATACAAAAGAAAACTTAAGAGTTAGAGTTGACGCTGAGTATGGTGCAACTGATGGAAAATTAAAATTAGCTAAGAGAGCTAAAGAATTAGGATTAGATGCTATACATGATACAGTACATGAAATGTGTAAAGATGAAGCTAGACATGGTAAAGCATTCTTAGGGTTATTAAACAGACATTTTGGAAAATAATAATTAAAAATATAGATTAAAAGGAGAAACTTTGGTTTCTCCTTTTTTAAATTATAAAAATAAACTGTTGTGATAAAAAGGTGGAAATAATATGAAATCAGTATCTGTTAGGAGTTGCAAAACTTACAATTATGAAGATGTGAGGTGTTCTATTGAAAAAAATTTAGATGATATTGGAGGAATTGATAAATTTGTTAAAAAAAGAAGTAAAGTACTCGTAAAACCAAATTTATTGATGAAGAAAAGACCTGAAGAAGCTACAACTACACATCCTATGGTTGTGAGAGTTGTATGTGAAAAGCTTTTAGAGTTAGATTGTGATATTACAATAGCAGATAGCCCAGGTGGTCCATATAATCAAAGTTCTCTTAAAAGTATATATAAGGCATCTGGAATTGAAGAGGTAGCAAATGATTTGGGTATTAAGTTAAATTATGATGTTTCAGATGTTAAGATACATAGTGAAAAAGCACATGTTTTAAAATATATGGATATTATTAAACCAATAGTAGATGCAGACTATGTAATAAATCTTTGCAAATTAAAGACACATATGATGGCAACTTTTACTGGTGGTACAAAAAATATGTATGGATGTATAGCTGGATTGAAAAAAGCAGAAATACATTATAGATTTCCTACAGAAGAATTATTTTGCGAAAATGTGCTTTTGGATATTTGTGATTATGTGAAACCGACATTGACAATTATGGATGGAATAGTAGGTATGGAAGGTGATGGTCCCTCAGCTGGAACCACTCGAGAAATAGGTGTATTATTAGCATCACAAAATCCATATGCTATAGATGTAGTTGCATGTAAGATTATAAGCTTACTTCCAAATAGAGTTGCTACAATTAGAGGTGCTATAAAAAGAGGTTATATAGAAGCAGATTTTTCAGATATTGAGATTGTAGGAGAAGATATAGATGATTTAATTATAAAAGACTATAAGGTTCCAAATGTAAGTAAAGACTTAAGATTATTTTCTGTAAAACTACCAAAATTTTTAAATGAGCCTATTTCAAAACTTATAACACCAAAACCTGTGGTTAGATTCCAAGATTGTATAAAATGTGGAAAATGTAAAGAAGCTTGCCCTGCAAGTACTATAGAAATGGGAACTAAGGGAGCCATTATAGACTTAAGTAAATGTATACGATGTTACTGTTGCCATGAACTTTGTCCTAAAAAGGCTATTGATGTCAAACGTAATTTTGTATTTAAGTATGTAAAATAATGTATAATATTATATGAGTCTATATAAATGAAAAGTATAAAGGAGAAATAAGATGATTTTAATTAAAAATGGTAGAGTGATAGACCCTAAGAGTCAAAAAGATGAGAAAATTGATTTAATTATAAAAGAAAATAAAATTTATAAAATAGGTAAATTTGATGAAAGTGATGAGTATGAAAAGGTAATAGATGCTAGTGGTAATATAATTGCGCCAGGTCTAGTAGATGTACATGTTCACTTTAGAGACCCAGGATTTACATATAAAGAAGATATAGAAAGTGGAGCTAAAGCTGCTGCTAGAGGAGGATTTACAACTGTTATATGCATGGCAAATACTAATCCTATTGTAGATAATGAAGATACTTTTAATTATATTAAGGAAAAGTCAAAAAGTGCATGTATAAATGTTTTACAAGCAGCTGCTATAACTAAAGGTTTTGAAGGTAAAGAATTGGTTGATATGGAAAATCTTAAAAAAGCTGGTGTACCTGGGTTTACTGATGATGGTTTACCTCTAATGGATAGCAATCTAATTATGGAAGCTATGATTAAAGCAAAAGAATTGGATGTACCACTTAGTTTTCATGAAGAAGACCCTTCTTTAGTTGGAAATCCAGGTGTGAATGCAGGAAAAATAGCTTCAGAGATAGGATTAAAGGGCGCATCAAGTGTGGCAGAAGATGTTATGGTAGCTAGGGATTGTATGCTGGCACTAAAAACTGGTGCGAAGATTGATATACAACATATAAGTTCTGGAGTATCTGTTGATATGGTTAGATTTGCAAAATACCTTGGTGCAAATGTAGTTGCAGAAGCTTCACCACACCACTTTACATTGACTGAAGAAGATGTATTAGAGTTTGGAACAAATGCAAAAATGAATCCACCTTTAAGAAGTAAGTGGGATAGAGATAAGATTATAGAGGGATTAAATGATGGTACTATTGAGATAATAGCAACAGACCATGCACCTCATAGTAAAGAAGAAAAAGACAGAGAATTCATAAAAGCTCCAAGTGGAATTATTGGGTTAGAGACTTCTTTATCTCTTGGAATAACAAACTTAGTTCATAAAAACCATCTTAGTATGATGCAATTAATCGAAAAAATGTCTACAAACCCTGCAAAATTATACAATTTAAATGCTGGTTTTATAGAAGAAGGTGCAATAGCAGATATTGTTATATTTAATCCTGAAGAAGAATGGACAGTTGAAAACTTTGTGTCTAAAGCTGATAACTCACCATTTAAAGGTAAGACTTTATATGGCAAGGTTAATTATACAATATGTAATGGAGAGATTGTATATAACGCTTAACTTAGCAGTATCTTTTAAAGGCGGTGAATACAATGATTGAAAGTAAAAGATTATATATTAGGAAGATGAATCATAATGACCTTGAGGAAATAAGTAAGATTTTACAAGATATAGAGGTAATGTATGCTTGGGAACATGCTTTCTCTGATGAAGAAGTTTTAGAATGGATTGATAGAAATATACAAAGATACGATAATGATGGATATGGATACTTTATTGCTATAGATAAGGAAAGAGAAGATGTAGTTGGACAGATAGGTCTTATAAATCAGGACATAGGATTAGGAATAGGATATATAATAAAAAAAGAATATTGGAACCAGGGATATGCTACTGAAGGTGCAATTGCTTGTATAGATTATGCTATTAAAAATCTAAGTGCAGATACTTTAGTAGCAGATATAAGACCTGAAAATACAGCATCTATAAATGTAGCAAAAAGACTAGGTATGAAAAAAACATCAGAGTATGATAAGATTTACAAAGGAAAAGTAATGAAACATGATATCTATCAACTAGAAGTAACTGGATTAACTACAAAGATTGTTGAAGTAGTAGAATATAATCCAAATTGGAAGTATGAGTTTGAAAAGTTAAAATCTACATTAGAAAAGGTATTAGGAGATTCAATTTTAAAAATAGAGCATGTTGGTAGTACTTCTGTTGAGGGGCTTTCTGCAAAGCCAAGATTGGATGTTGATATAGTAATTGAAAACTACAATTACTTAAATGATGTTATAAGTAAATTAAAGAAATTAGGGTATAGACATCTTGGGAATTTAGATATAGAAGGAAGAGAAGCTTTTTTATATGAGACAACTGATTTTATGGAACATAATTTATATGTATGTCCTAAAAATGGAAAAGGATATTTAGAACATATTAAATTTAGAGATTATTTAAGGTTAAATCCAGATAAGGTTAAAGAGTATTCTAACTTAAAGAAAAAACTAGCAAAACTTTATAGATATGATGTTAATGCTTACTGTGACAATAAAACAGATTTTATAATAAAAATAATAGACTAGAAACTAAAGAACGCACTACTATATTTGAAGAAGATTAAATTCTTAATCTATCATATATAATAGTGCGTTATATATTAAATCTGTTTTATATAAGTAAATCTAAAAATTATAAATTTAGACAGTGTCTACTTATAAATTGCCTTTATAGGGTCTAGTTTAGAGGCTTTAAAGGCTGGGATTAAACCAAACACAACCCCAGTTAATATAGTAGCTACAATAGCGTAAAATAAGCTATTTAAACTAGGAATTGCTTCAAATCCAATGTATTTAGAAACATAATTAGTAGCAATAAATCCAACTATAGTTCCTAAAATTCCACCACATACTGTTATAAATACAGCCTCAACTAAAAACTGAAATAATATAGACCTAGGTTTTGCACCAATAGCACGTCTTATACCAATTTCTCTTTGTCTTTCCATAACAGAAACATACATTATATTCATTACACCAATACCACCAACAAACATTGCAACTACAGTTATTATAGATACATATTTGTTTACATTAGAATTAATGCTTTCAAGATAAGCTGTCTGTTCAGTTGGGTCTGGTGTAGTATAAGAACCATTGATACCAGGATGCATCTCATATAGTTTAGCTATAACATTGTTTGCAACTTCATTCACATTATACCCATTAGAAGACACTAAGTCTAACTGATAGATTTCATTTGAATAAGAATTTTGACTCATTAAACTGTCAAAAGCCTTTTTAGGTATAAGAGAAGTAGTAAACTGCATATCTTGATAACCACCAAAGAGTCCCATATTTTGATTTTGCTGAGAATCATCTAGTACTCCAATTATTTCAAATATAGTTCCATTTATATTGATACCATTACCTAAAGCATCTTCTGGGTTTTCAAAAATTTCACTTGTACTTTGTAATGTAAGTAAAATTACTTTTCTTTTTTCATCATCTAAAGAAAAATCTCTACCACAAACTAAATTTATTTTAGAATCCTTTTTTACTGGTCCTACATCAACATAAGTACTCTTTTTATCAAAAAATGCTTGTGAAGAATAAGTTGAATCAAGATTAAACCCATCTCTTGATGGAGCTATTCTTTCTACACCCTCAACAAATGATAATTCTTCTAAGTCTTTTGCATTAAATGGTTTTAAAAATATACTCATATCATCAGTAAGGCCTGTGTTATCAGCAGATTCAAACGAAATAGTAGTTTTATTAGGGTTTACATTGTTTACAGATTTTTTAATTTCTTTCTGAAACCCATTACCTATAGAACTAACAAGTATTACTGAAGTTATTCCTATTATAATCCAAAGTAAAGCTACAAAGACACGAAGTTTGTGTCCTTTTAAGTTAGCCAAAGAATTTTTTAATAAGCTCATGATTACACCTCCGAAGTAAACACACCATCTTTAAGTCGTATGACCTTAGTTGCATACTTAGTTAAATCTTGATCATGTGTAACCATTATTATAGTCTTACCTTGTTCATTAAGTTTTGTCAAAAGTTCCATAATTTCTTTGCTGGTTTCGCTATCTAACGCTCCTGTTGGTTCATCAGCAAAGATTATTTGAGGGTCATTTGCTAGACAGCGTGCAATAGCTACACGCTGTTGCTGACCACCAGATAACTGAAGAGGCTTTTGTTTAAGTTTATCCAAAAGTCCAACAGATTTTAATTTATCTTCAACAATTTCTTCTCTTTCAGATTTTTTTAGCGCCTTATTGTAGATTAGAGGTAACTCTACATTTTGATATACATTTAAAGTTTCTATTAAATTAAATTGTTGAAAAACAAATCCAATATTAATATTTCTAAAAACAGAACGTTCATTTTCACTCAAATTAGTTACATCTGTTCCATCAAATATATATCTTCCTTCATCAAATACATCAAGAAAACCTAAGATATTAAGTAAAGTAGTTTTACCACTACCAGATTTACCCATTATCATTACAAATTCTCCAGAATCAATTTCTAAGTTTAAGGATTTTAAAACATGTAATTCATCTTTCCCTACTTTATAATACTTTTGAATATTTTCTAATTTTATTAACATATGTAAATTAATTCACATCCATAGTAACTTCTTTTACTTTTTTATTTGGAGTAGCATCTCCATTATTAGAACCTGCAGTTACGCCATCGCCTTGAACTGGGTTTCCTTCTTTCATTTCTTTAGTAGGGTGTTTTATTACTATATCGCCTTGCTCAAGACCGCCTCTAACTACAGCAAAATCATCATTTTGACTTGCTACATCTACAATTTGTTTTTTCAATATACCATCTAAATCCTTAAATACATATGAGTGTTTTTTGTCTTTAAGCACACAAGATGCTGGTATTTTAAAGCTTGAACTAGCTACTTCAAGTGATGCTTGAAGATGGAATCCGTTTACTAATCCTTCTTGATTATCAAATGCTATGTTTATATCATAATAAGATAGAGTATTCTGTTGAGCTCCCATCTCAGTATTTGGAGTAGATGGCTTATCAGATATAAAACTTATTCTACCAGTAAGTTTTTGGTCAGTTGAGAAAACTAATATATTAACCATCTGGTCAATTTTCATTTTAGGTAAATCTTGCTCACTTGCTTGTCCTTTCATATAAAACTCTAGACCTTGAATAGTCATAAATGAAGCTGGTTGTTCTGGATTTCCAGTTTGGTCATTTAAGTATACAGTGCCATCAAAAGGAGCAGTGACACTATCATATGCTTTCTTATCTAAAGAAGCTATTTGAGAGTTTAAAGCAGTTATCTGAGCATTTATAGAAGCTATAGCATCTCTATTTTCAGTAATATCAGAAAGTGATATTTTCTGTTTTTTGTATTGGCTAAGTTGTGATTTTAAACTATCTATTTCTGCTATTATAGTTGGATTTTTAGCAGTAAAAAGAAGGTCTCCTTGATTTACTTTTTGACCATTTGTAACATTAACAGCACTTAGTTCATAATCTCCAGAAATATTAAAGTCTTTAGTCTGTTTAGGAACAACCATACCATTTATAAATATTTTCTCATTTTCAGGAACAGTATATGTTTCTATAAAGTTTTCATTAGCTTGTAATTTAGTGTTTTTTGCATCATTGTAAGCAAGTACCCCTAAAATTAGAAGTATGATTATTACTATTCCTGCATAAATTTTGAATCTTTTATTTTTAAAGGGATTGTTTTTAAAACCTTTATTTTTAGCTTTGAAGCCACTACTTCCAAAACTACTACTTCTAAAGTTGTTACTTTTGAAGCTGCTATTTCTAAATTTTTTCTTTTTAAATTTTTTTAGAAAAGACATGTCTTCCTCCTTTTTATAAAAACTATTTATTATATACTGGGATGTACATATAGAATCATTATTAAGAAGCCTGTTGAATATAAGTTAAATAGAAATAAACTATCAATATTAAGATACTATAAATCGCATTTGAATGTAATAGTAAATTTTGTATATTGATTGTACTCTGAATCTACATCAATTTTATGGCCAAGTTTATCACAAAGTTCCTTTGCTAAATAAAGCCCAAGTCCTGTAGATTTAGCGTTATTCCTTCCATTATTACCTGTAAATCCCTTATTGAATATTCGATTTAAATCTTCCTTTTTTATACCACAACCAGTATCTTCCACTCTTAATTGTAAATAATTTTTGGTTGTTTTGCAATAGATAGATATATTATCTCCTAATGAGGAATATTTTAGGGAATTACTCAATAATTGCTCGAATATGAAGTAGAGCCATTTCTCGTCTGATAAAACTTTAAAATTCAAATTATTTAAGCCTAAAATTATTTTTTTTGAAATAAAATATTTTGAATATTTTCTTATAATATCTCTAATAATTTTTTCAATGTTCACTTCTTGAATCAAAAAATCTTTATGAAAATCTTCAAGTTTGGATAAATATAAAATTTTCTCAACAGAATTTTCAATTCTAAATATTTCATTATCTATATCATTAGAAATTTTTTCATCAATTAAATCCTCATTCTGCTCAAGCGTAAGTTTTATTATTGCGATAGGCATCTTTATATCGTGTACCCACATACTCATAATCTCTTTATTTTCTTCAAACTTCTTAACATTATTGTTTATTATTTTATTACACTTATATTGATAATTTTTAATGGTGTTCAAATATATTTTTTCTTCATTTTTACATTTAATTAATTCTATATCATGGCTATTAATCTGAGCTATATCATTTTTTATGTTATTTAAAAATTTATTCTTTTTTATGTAGCTAATTAGTAGATATAACAATAAAAATACGACATTTATAATTAATATATATAAAATAGTGTCAGATAAAAAAATCTCTACAGGGGAAAAAAGAATAACTGCTATTGTAAAAATTAAGAAAGTAAAATTGTATATCAAAAATCCAAGTTTGTCTTTGAGAAAATCTTTAAAGCTCATAAATTCACCTACTTAGAGTTGTTTTAATTGATTATATAACCTAATCCTCGTTTTGTATCTATAAAATCTTCCAACCCAATTTCATTTAATTTTACTCGTATTCGGTTTACATTTACAGTTAATGTATTATCATCTACAAACCAATCATTATCCCATAATTTTTTCATAAGTTTATTTCTGCTAACTATTTGCCCCTTATATTTCATAAGCTCATGAAGAATCTTAATTTCGTTTTTGGTTAATTCAACAATATTGTCTTCATATTTTATGGTCGCAGTTGATAAATCTAAGATAACACCATTATGAACAATTTGATTTGAATTATTCTCAACAAAATTATAAGTTCTTCTTAAGAGTGCATTAACTTTAGCTACTAAAACATCTATAGAAAATGGTTTTTGTATATAATCATCTGCTCCCAGATTTACACCCATTATTACATCCATGTTGGAGTTTCTTGAAGAAATAAAGATTATAGGAACTTTTGAAATTTTTCTTATTTCATTGCACCAATGAAAACCATCATAAAATGGAAGATTTATATCCAATAAAACTAATTGTGGTTCATAGTTTTTAAATTCTTCTATGATGTTTTCAAGATTTTCTATTTGATACACATCATGTCCCCATTTAGAAAGACATTCTGCTATGATATTCTTTAATGAAACATCATCTTCAATTACCATTATTTTAAACATTCTTACCTCCTAATTCAAAATAGTTATATTAACATAACCTTATTTTACTTGATAAATTAAAATATTTCTACCTTATAATCTAAAATAATTATATTAATATAACTATATTTTACTTGATAAATTATATTTTAAACATAATTACAATAAAAATGAAGAAATAGAATAAATACTTACATAAATGTAACTTTAAATTAATGTAATTAAATGTTTAAAAGCTATTTTAATATATATAATATATTTGTGAGAATTAATAAATAACTAATTATGAGGAGAGGTGATTATTTAACTATGGAAGAAGTATTATCTGTTGAAAATGTAAAAAAAGAATATGGGAGAAGAGGTTCAAAATTTGAAGCTCTAAGAGGAATAAGTTTTAAGGTTTATAAAGGAGAATTTGTTGGTATTATGGGTTCATCTGGTGCGGGTAAATCAACTCTTTTAAATATCATTTCTACGATAGATTTACCTTCATCAGGAGAGGTTTATATAAATAGAAAGAATATTGTTAAAATGAATCAAAATGAATTAGCAGATTTTAGACGTGATAATCTCGGATTTGTGTTTCAAGATTCTAATCTTCTAGAGACTCTTACAATAAAAGAAAACATAATTCTGCCCCTTTCTTTAAAAAATGAAAGCGTATCAAATATAGAAAATAGAATACAAGAAATATCAAAAGAATTAGATATAGAATCAATATTAGATAAATATCCTAGTGAAGTTTCAGGAGGGCAGAAACAAAGAGGAGCTGTCTGTAGGGCAATAGCAACAAAACCATCATTAATACTTGCAGATGAACCCACAGGAGCATTAGATTCCAAATCTGCTAGGGATTTATTGAATTGTCTACTGAACTTAAATAAAAATAACAATAGAACGATATTAATGGTAACTCACGATGCTACATGTGCAAGTTTTTGTGATAGGATACTCTTTATAAAGGATGGAATAATATTTACAGAAATTGTTAAAGGGGAAAGTACTAGAGAATTCTATAATAAAATAGTAAATACAGTTTCCTTAATTGGAGGAGTTAATAAAAATGAGTTTATTTAGAATTGCAATGCAAAATGTAAAAAATAGTTTTTTTAACTATTTAATGTATTTTATTTCAATTGTATTTAGCGTGTTTGTATTTTTTAGTTTTAAATCTATAGAGTATAATGAAGCTTTAAACTCACTTGGAAATAAAACCAGGATAAGTATTAACACAAGTTCGATTGTAATAATTATATTTGTTTTCTTATTTATATATTATTCGAACTCATTTTTTTTTAATAGACGTAGACGAGAGGTGGGGACTTATAGTTTACTTGGAATGAGGAAAAGTCAGATAGGAAGAGTATTTTTATATGAGACTTTTTTGATGGGGATACTTGCAATATTAATAGGAATATTTTTAGGTTTGTTATTTTCAAAGCTTATGACTATGGTACTTGTAAAGTTAATGAATGAAATGATAGTAGTAAAGATGAATTTAAGTGCAAAGGCTTTAGTTCAAACACTAGTTGTATTTTTAATAATATTCATAGTTATTGGAATAAGAAATACTATGATAATCAGAAATAAAAGGGTTGTAGAATTATTTAATAAATTGCCAGAAAAGCATACAACTAAAAAATGTATAAGGTTAAAAGGAATACTTGGTATTTTACTAATAACAATTTCTTATCTTATGTCAATTAGTTATTTTATTGCTGAGAATATTATGCTTTCAATTTTTATATTAATTACAATAATACCAGGAACTTTTTTATTCTTCTCATCAGTTATGTCTATAATCATTGACGCTGTTAGGAAGAAAAAAAAATTTTATTATAAAGGAAGAAATCTAATTGCTTTTTCTGAACTTGGATTTAAATTGAAGAGCAATAGTAGGATACTGGCTATAATATCAATATTAATAGCTACAAGTGTAACCATGCTAGGATTTACCATATCACTTTATTATGATATAGATAGAAATATAAGTGAAAATTACAAATACAGTTATACTGTAAATGCAGAAAATAATCATGTAAATAAAGAAATTGACGATTTGTTATATAAATATAAAAAAAATAATAAGGTAATCTTTGATAAAACAATAGAGCTCATAGACAAAAATATAATCTTTGAAATGTATTATAAAAATGCAACTAATCAAAGAAAAGATAGAATATCTGTGGACTTAATTAAAGAAAGTGATTTTAAAAAATTAAGACAGTATCAGAATGTAGGTTATAAAGATTTATCCTCGAATGAATATGCGTATTATGTTTCTGATTCATATAAGAAAATATTTTTAGAAAATTTTAATACTAAAGAAATAAAGCTATACATTAAAGGAGAAAAAGAATATGGTACAAATCTTCTTAAAGTACAAGAAAATATTTTAGAACCAGAAATAAATTCACAATCTACATTCGATTTAGTTGTAGTAAAAGATAAAATTTTTAATCAGTTAAAGTCAGACAGAAGCTCTAGACTAATAAGATTAATTGACATAGATAACGAAAAGAAAGGACTTGATTTAACTTTAAAATTGAAAAATATAGTGAATAAAAATATGAAATTTACTTATCCTTTTAATTTTACATCAAGGAATGAGAACTATAATAATTTGATAAAATTAAGTGGTCTTATGTTATTTATAGGTATATTTTTATCTGTAGTATTTCTTTTATGTACAGGTAGCATAATTTTGTTTAAGCAACTATCAAGTATATATGATGATAAAGAAAGATATATTATATTAATAAAACTTGGAGCAAACAACAAAGATATTGAGAAAATAATATCAAAACAATTAAAAGTTGTATTTTTACTTCCATTAGTCGTAGGTACAGTTCATAATCTATTTGCAATGTCAATTGCACAAAAGTTTATACCTAGGTCATTAATTACTCCAATTATCATAACTCTAGTCATTTATTATATAGGATACTTTATATATTATTTTTTAATCTTAAAATATGCTCAAAATATGATAATAGAATAAATTAAGTTGTTTTAAGCTAAGGTATAAAATCTTAGGGGATATATTAAGATGAAAAAATTAAGATTTGGAAAAAGTATATATTTTATATCAGTTGTGTTACCTGATGTTATATAATAAATTTAGGAAAAACATCAAATAAAAAATGACAAGGAGTTGAAGTTTATGAAGTTTAACGCTTATCAACATAAATATTCATCAATAAGAAATGTCGTATATGCTAAAAATGGAGCAGTTGCAACATCAACACCACTGGCATCTCAAGCTGGGCTTGAAATATTAAAAAAAGGTGGAAATGCTGTAGATGCAGCAGTTGCAACAGCTGCTACATTAGCAGTGGTAGAACCAACAAGCAATGGGATTGGTGGAGATGCATATGCTCTTGTTTGGATAGAAGAAGAAAAACGATTGCATGCTCTAAACTCTAGTGGTTTTGCTCCAGAAAAGATGGAATTAAATAATTATGGTAATCTTGAGGAAATGCCTAAGTATGGATTTGGAGCAGTAACTGTACCTGGAATACCTGCAGCTTGGGCAGAATTAAATAAAAAGTATGGCAAGCTTAGTTTAGGGGAATGTTTATCTCCAGCAATAAACTATGCGAGAGAAGGTTATGTAGTATCTCCTAATGTGGCTAAAGTGTGGAAAAAATCATATGAATTATATGAAAAAGAACTTGTTGGGGAAGAATTCAAACCATGGTTTGATACATTTTCTAAAAAAGGCAAAGCTCCAGAAGCTGGAGACATATTTATATGTGAAGAACATGCAAATACATTAGAAGAAATAGCAGATACTCAATCTGAAAGCTTTTATAGAGGAAGACTTGCTGATAAAATAGATGAATATTCTAGAAAATTTGATGGAGCTATAAGAAAAAGTGATTTAGAGCGTTTTTATCCAACATGGGTAGAGCCTATAAGCACAGAATATAAAGGATATAAAATATTTGAAATTCCACCAAATGGACATGGGATAACAGTTTTAATGGCACTTAATATATTAAAAGAATTAGATATAGAAGGAAACATAGAAAATGTGGAAGATATACATAAGATTATAGAAAGTTTAAAATTAGCTTTTGCAGATTCTAAAACTTATGTAACTGATATAGAACACATGAAGGTGAAGGTTCAAGATTTATTAAATCAAGAGTATGCAAAAAAAAGAAGTTCATTAATCGATAACAAAAAGGCTCTATATCCAAGTGAAGGAGAGCCATACTGTGGTGGTACAGTGTATCTTTGTACTGCTGATAAAGATGGAAATATGGTTTCATATATACAAAGTAACTATATAAACTTTGGTTCTGGAATTGTGATACCAAACACTGGGATTGCATTACATAGTAGAGGGAATAATTTTAACTTAGACCCCAAACATCATAACGTAGTAAAACCATTTAAAAAACCTTACCATACTATAATACCTGGATTTTTAGGCAAAGAAGATAAAGCAATAGGACCATTTGGTGTAATGGGTGCATT
Organism: Clostridioides sp. ZZV14-6387; assembly: GCF_020657835.1. Classification (NCBI taxonomy): domain Bacteria; kingdom Bacillati; phylum Bacillota; class Clostridia; order Peptostreptococcales; family Peptostreptococcaceae; genus Clostridioides; species Clostridioides sp. ZZV14-6387. The sequence goes on along the minus strand of NZ_JAGWCW010000035.1, from coordinate 21,738 downwards.
TATGCAACCACAAGGACATGTTCAAGTACTAACAAACATGATAGATTTTGGTCTAAATCCTCAAGAGGCACTAGATGCTCCAAGATGGCAATGGATAGAAGGCAAGAAAATAGAAGTTGAATCAGATATGCCAAAACACATAATAGATTCATTAATTGAAAAAGGGCATGAAATAAAAGTAATTAATGATAGTGTTGATATGGGAAGAGGTCAAATAATATTCAAAACAGAACAAGAAAGTTATATCTGTGCAACAGAATCAAGATGTGATGGTCATGTTGCAGTTTATTAATATTATTAAAATGTATATATGATGAATTTAAAAATGTATATGAAATATCAATTAAAGGCGAAAGTCTAAATGACTAACGCCTTTATGATATTTTATAATATTTAAGATATTATAGACTGATTTTATATGTTATTAGTTTTATTCTTGACCAGTCTTAATTTCATTGTCATCATAGCTAATCCAGTCGCTAAAGCTACCAACATAAATCTTATGAGGGATGTCAAGCTCTCTAAGAGCAAGACTATTGACACAAGCAGATATTCCTGAACCACAAGATAAAATTACTTCATCATAAGTATTTAAATCTTTGAAGAAATCTTTTAAAAATTCCATGTCTTTAAGTGAACCATTTTCAAAATTACTTTTTATTAAATCCTTACAAAAATAATTCTTAGCACTAGGTATATGACCAGCTTTTGAATAAGCAGGCTCAACTAGACCTTGATATCTTTCGTTGGCACGACAATCTATGATTACAGTATCTTTTTTATATAATTTAGATTTAACATATTCCATTGGCACAACTAAATCATCATTTATATTTGGTTTAATTTCTTTACCTGTGCAATTTGGAATATTTATTTTTTCTTCTAGTTCTCCGCCTTCGTTTACGAAAGAAGTTATTCCTCCATCCAGTACATAGACCTTTTTAAGACCTAAATGTTTTAATTGGAAAAATAATCTACAAGCTCCATTTAAATCTCCATCATCATAAGTTACAATTGTAGTATCGTTATCAACGCCCATTTTTTCTAACTTTTCTTTTAATATGAAAGGGTCTTGTAAAGGATTTTTACCACCATGTTCTTTTGTAGGAGACGATAAATCCTTGTCTATATCTAAGATGAAACTGCCTTTTATGTGTCCTTTTTTATAAGAATCAATACCATAAGTTCTATTAATAAGGTCAAACCTACAATCTATAATGACTAGATTATCATTTTGTTCTAGCTTTGATATAAGTTCTTTTGCAGAAATAATGTTTTTCAAAGAATGTACCTCCTATGTTTATATTATTTTTATTTTAATCTATATTAATTATTAACTTTATAAATTAATATTATTATAATTTATTACATAAGTAAATAAATCTTTAGAAATTGTAAAAATTTTATATAAAAATTCAAATAATTAATGAATATTGAAAATTTTAGATATATAATAAAATAAGGGTGTATTTTAAATAATATGAAAGCTGGTATTGCAATAGATTAAAGCCTTACACACGTTTAGTTTTTAAAGAAATTAGTGTTATTATGAAAACCTAAGTTAATTTATTAAATAAATAATTGAATAAAAAAATTTTATTATGTATTTATAAAATTTTTGTTACAAATTTGGCATAATATAGTATACTTTAAGTGTGTATTAGGTTAAATCTATAACAAATTAGACATATGATATAGACTTAGTGTTTATTGGCAATTAAAAGAAATTTGTTAATATCAACTATTTGTAGTTTGGGCAGTTATAATTATTTTATAGGGGGGATGTCCAATACAAAACAATTAATCAAGAACTAATATTATATTATAATAAGTTATAGTTTTGTGTGTTTATGTTTTTAATTAAATTTAGAGTGGGAAAAATATATTTGTTAGAATGGAGAATAGCGAGATGAGTAATAGAATAGTTAGTAAGAGACAATTAACAGATAGTATTTATTTGATGGAAATAGAGGCGCCTAGAGTTGCAAAATCTTCTCAACCTGGTCAATTTATAATAATTAAGAATGACGAAAAGGGAGAAAGAATTCCTCTAACAATAGCTGACTATGATAGAGAAAAAGGAACAGTAACTATTGTATTCCAGACAGTTGGTGCTTCAACTAAAAAATTAGCAATGTTTGAAGAAAACGATTTTGTAATGGACTTTGTAGGACCATTAGGACAAGCAAGTGAATTTATACATGAAGATATAGAAGAATTAAAAAATAAAAAAATATTATTTGTAGCTGGTGGAGTTGGTTCTGCTCCAGTGTATCCACAAGTTAAATGGTTTAAAGAGAATGGATTAGATGTAGATGTAATAATTGGTGCAAGAACTAAAGAATTAATAATATTAGAAGATGATATGAGAGAAGTAGCTAAAAACGTATACGTATCAACAGATGATGGTACATATGGATTTAATGGAAGAGTTACAGACTTATTAAAAGATTTAGTTGATAATCAAGGCAAAAAATATGACCAAGCAATCGTAATTGGACCAATGATAATGATGAAATTTATGTGCCAATTAACTAAAGAGTTAAATATACCTACTATAGTAAGTTTAAATACAATAATGATTGATGGAACAGGTATGTGTGGTGGTTGTAGAGTTAGTGTTGGAGATGAAACTAAGTTTGCATGTGTAGATGGTCCAGAATTTGACGGACATTTAGTTGACTTTGACCAAGCAATGAGAAGACAATCTATGTACAAGACTCAAGAAGGAAGAGCTATGCTAAAACTTGAAGAAGGCGATAGTCATCATCATAGTAATTGTGGATGTGGAGGTAACAAATAATGGATGCTAAAAAAGTAAAAGTACCAGTTAGAGAACAAGAACCTGCTGTAAGAGCAAAAAATTTTGATGAAGTGTGTTTAGGATACAATAAAGAAGAAGCTATGGCAGAAGCTAATAGATGTTTGGCTTGTAAAAAACCAAAATGTGTAGGTGGATGTCCAGTAGGAATAGATATTCCAGGATTTATAACAAAAGTTAAAGAAGATGATATAGAAGGTGCTGCTAAAGTAATAGCTAAGAGTAGTTCATTACCAGCTGTTTGTGGTAGAGTATGCCCACAAGAAAGTCAATGTGAAGGTGTATGTATACTTGGAATAAAATCAGATGCAGTATCAATAGGTAAACTAGAAAGATTTGTAGCAGATTGGTCAAAAGAAAATGATATAAATTTATCTGATACAGAGCCTAAGAAAAATCAAAAAGTAGCAGTAATAGGAAGTGGTCCAGCAGGACTAGCTTGTGCTGGTGATTTAGCTAAAAAAGGTTATGATGTAACAATCTTTGAAGCAATGCATGAGCCAGGTGGAGTTTTAACTTATGGTATACCTGAATTTAGACTTCCAAAACAAGCTGTTGTTCAACCTGAAATAGATAATATAAGAAAATTAGGTGTAAAAATAGAAACTAATGTAATTGTTGGTAAGACAATAACAGTAGATGAGCTTATAGAAGATGAAGGATTTGAAGCTATATTCATAGGTTCAGGAGCAGGTCTTCCAATGTTTATGAATATACCAGGAGAGAATGCAAATGGGGTATTTTCTGCAAATGAATTCTTAACTAGAGTAAACTTAATGAAAGCTTACAGAGATGATTATGACACACCTATTAGTTCTGGTAAAAAAGTTGCTGTAGTTGGTGGTGGAAATGTTGCTATGGACGCTGCTAGAACTGCATTAAGATTAGGTTCAGAATCATATATAGTTTATAGAAGAAGTGAAAAAGAGCTTCCAGCAAGAGCTGAAGAAGTACACCATGCAAAAGAAGAAGGTATTATATTTAATACATTGACAAATCCTAAAGAAATTTTAGTAGATGAAAATGGATATGTTAAAGGTATGGTTTGTATAAGAATGGAATTAGGAGAACCAGATGATTCTGGAAGAAGAAGACCTATAGAAATAGAAGGTTCTGAATTTGTACTTGATGTAGATACAGTTATAATGTCACTTGGAACAAGTCCAAATCCATTAATATCTTCTACGACAAAGAGTCTTGATATAAATAAGAGAAGATGTCTAATAACAGATGAAAATGGACAAACTTCTAAAGAAGGAGTATTTGCAGGTGGAGATGCTGTTACTGGAGCAGCAACAGTAATATCTGCAATGGGAGCTGGTAAAACAGCAGCAGCCTCAATAGATGAATACTTAAAAGCAAAAGTTAATGCTTAATTTGTAAATTAAAAATACCAAGCTAGAATATAATTTCTGGCTTGGTATTTTTTTATTTTTTAATTGTACAATTGTTATTGTCGTAATATTTGACACTATTCTACCATAATTAGACATAATTGTGATAAAATGGTATACAATAAAGGTTTTATAAGGAGGTAATAATGTGTTGATAACAAAATCAAATTTGCTAAATCTAACATTAGATAACAAAAAAATAAATTATATAATTAATGGTGTTTTAATATGAGAAGAAAAGAAAAAGTATTTGATGGACTAATTTTTAAACACATATTAATTTTATTAATGTTATTAGTCTTGATTGATTTCACAAGCACAATTATATGTGCAAGTAATTCTATGAAGGTTACTTCTGAAAATATGCTTGAGGCATCTAAAAGAGAGCTTGAGGACTATTTAAAAACAAACACTTCCTTATTAAAAGCTCTTAGTCAAGATGATAGATTTTCTAATAGTGAGATATCTCTAATTGAAAAAGGAAAATTATTAAGACCATATCAAAAAGAATATAATCTTTTTATGATTGGTATAACAGATACAGAAGGAAATGTTTCAAGTACATATAGGGAAAAAGTTGGTTCAATAAAAAATAAGGTTGGTTTTAAGAAAGCAATTAAAACTAAGCAAGTAGTAGTTTCAGACATTGAGACTAGTAATGTTACAGGTGATAAAGTGTTTATTATATATATGCCTATTGTAAAAAACAATGAGGTAACAGGAACCATTTTTGCGTCTTTTTATTTTCAAAATGTAAATAAGATAGTGAGTAGAAGTAACTTTGAGGATTCTATTAAATTTCTAATGATAGACAAAGATTGTACTCTTATTTCTGAATCGGATAAAAACTCTATCAATAATAAAAGTAATACTTTGAGTTTAGAAGGGAATATCATAGGAAGTACTAAAGATGAAATTTTAAAAAATATAAATGAAAAACAAAAAAGTAGTTTTTTATATTGGAATAACTGGAGATTATATAATGTAAAATATACAAATATTAAGGATACTAATTGGACTTTAATATCAAAATGTGATATATTTGAAAATTTTAAAAGCCTAATAATTAATTTTATAATAAAATTATATTTCTATATATTAATATTTATGATATTGTGGAAATTAAGTAATGCTAAGTTAATAGACCAACTTAAAAAGTTGGCTTATTATGATTCTTTAAGTGGAATAAAAAACAAGGAAAAATTTAGAAAAGATTCTATATATATTTTAAAAAATTACTATCGAGATGATTTCTACTTGGTGCAGTTAGATGTAAATAAATTTAAATATATAAATGAGATGTTTGGTTATTCTGAGGGAAATAAGATATTAATTCATATTGCACATGTTTTAAATAATAATATGAATAAATTTGAGCTTTGTGCTAGGATGGATAATGACCATTTTATACTATTGGTTTTTTGCAGTACTGAAGATGAACTTTTAAGTAGATTGTCTAAAATAAATAATGAAATTTGTAACTTAAGTACTAATAATTCATCTAAATATAAAATTGTTATATCAAGTGGAATATATAAAATCACTGAAAAAGATGATGCTCAAAAGATTGACCTGTTAATTGACAGAGCAAATATTGCAGCAAAAACTAAAAAAGAAAAATACGAACACTCATATTCATTTTTTAATGAAGAGACAAGAAATCGACTGTATAATGAAAAACGATTGGAAGATAATATGAATAAAGCTTTAGAAAAAGATGAATTTATAGTGTATTATCAGCCTAAATATAGTCTAAATGATGGAAATGAAATTGAGGGAGCAGAAGCTCTGATAAGATGGGATAGCCCAGAAATGGGATTTATTTCACCTATAGACTTTATACCTTTATTTGAAAAGAATGGTTTCATTGTAAATGTTGACATGTTTGTATTTGAAGAGGTTTGTAAGACGATTAACAAATGGATAAATGAAGGATATACTCCTGTACCAATCTCAGTGAATATGTCTAGAGTTCATTTATACAGAGATAATTTTATAGAAAATATCACTGATTTGATAAATAAGTACAACATCTCTCCTAAGTTTATTGAACTTGAACTAACTGAAAGTGTTGTATTTGACAATTTAGATATATTGATTAACATAATGAAAAAGCTTAAAGAAATAGGTTTTATTATATCAATGGATGACTTTGGTTCAGGGTATTCATCTTTAAATTTATTAAAAGACCTTCCTTTTGATGTTTTAAAATTGGATAGAGGATTTTTAATTGAGACAACAGATACAAAACGTGGTAAAATTATTATTTCCAAGATAGTAGAAATGGCAAAAGCTATTAATATTAAAGTAATCTGTGAAGGTGTAGAAACTTATGAACAAGTGGAATTCTTAAAAGAAATAGGTTGTGATAAAGTTCAAGGATACTTATTTGCTAAACCTATGGTGTTAGATGAATTTGAAAAACGTTTAAATTTTAAATTTAATAGTAATCAATAATTAGTTAGATTATTTAATGCCCTAATTTAATTGGCTTACAAATATGTAAGTTAATTGTTAGGGTATTTTTATGGTTAAAGTAGTATGTTCACGATAATATAGTATTGTAGTAAAAATAAAAAAGTTATGGAGAATATAAAATGAACATATTAAGTATTAAAAATATATCAAAAACATATTGTGGGAAAGTTCCATTTAAAGCCTTGGATAAAGTTAGTATAAATATAGAAAAAGGAGAGTTCGTAGCTATTATGGGACCATCTGGAAGTGGTAAATCTACTCTTTTAAATATAATATCTACAGTTGACAAACAGAATGAAGGGAAAGTTATATTAGATGGATGTGACATAAGTGAATTAGAAGGAGAAAAGCTTGCTGAATTTAGAAGAAAACAACTTGGTTTTGTATTTCAAGATTTTAACTTAATTGATACTCTAACTGTTGAAGAAAATATCATGTTACCACTTACATTAGATGGTGCGAATGTTAAAGATATGAATAGACAAACCATAAACGTAGCTAAATTTTTAGGTATTGATAATCTTTTAGATAGGAGAATCTATGAAATTTCAGGAGGTCAGGCTCAAAGATGTGCTATTGCCAGGGCAATTATAAATAGACCATCACTACTACTTGCAGACGAACCAACTGGAAATCTTGATTCAAAATCTACTGATGATGTTCTAAGATTATTTACTAAGATAAATAAAGAACAAAATGTAACTACACTTATGGTAACTCATGAAGCATATAGTGCAAGTTACTCAGATAGAGTGATTTTTATAAAGGATGGGTGTGTATATACAGAAATAAAAAAATCTGGAAGCAGTAATTCTTTTTATGATGAAATACTATCTGTATTGTCTCAGATAGGAGGTGCAAGATAGTGAGCTTTAGAAGGTTTGCTTATAATAATATAGTTAGGAATTTTAGTGCATATTTAGCATATTTTTTAAGTTCAGTTTTTTCTATAATGATATTTTTTGTCTTTGCTGTATCTATGTTTCATCCAATCATAGCAGATTCAGGAATCCAAAATGGCTCTACTGCGTTTATGGCTCTTATGGTTTCCGAATTAATAATACTAGGGTTTAGCTTGCTTTTTATATTGTATTCTTTAGGAAATTTCTTAAAATATAGATTAAAAGATTTTGGAATATTGATAATAATTGGAATGAGCAATAGACAATTAAAAAGATTGATATTAATTGAGAACTTGATAATAGGTTCCTTAGCAATAATACTGGGAATATTACTTGGTCTATCAGTCTCTAAATTGTTTTTATTGTATTTAAGTAAGTTATTTTATATAAACTTAACAGCAATTTATTTTCCATTAAAAGCAATACTGATGACAGTCATATGTTTTACAATTTTGTTTTTAATAACAGGACCATTAAGCTTAAAGTTATTGAATAAGAATAATGTTTTAGAGCTTTTAGTAGGAACAAGAAAGCCTAAAAAAGATATAAAGACTTCAAAGTTGCTTGGAGTAATTTGTATAGTATGTCTTATAATAGGATATGCTATGATACTATTTGGTAACAAGTTAAAAATAAATGGAGGTATGTATACAATAACGTTATTAATCATTTTGGGTACATTTTTATTTTTTTCTCAATTTATAATTTTAATATTAAAGTATTTAAAAAATAAAGAAAAGTTTTATAAAAGAAAAGTGAATATGTTACTTATAAGTAATCTAATGTATAAATTAAAAGATAATACAAGGTTGCTGTTTTTAATGACAATACTTTTATCAGCTACTTTAGTAGCATTTACAACAACTTCATCACTTGTAAATTCTCAAGGAGAATCTTCTAAAAACAACTTCCCAATGGTTTACTCATATTTCTCAGAAGATAATAATGAGAAAGAATATGAAGAATTGCAACAAATTAGAAAGACAATTAAAAGATATGATTATAAAGAGCTGAGTTTCCCTATACTTAAACATAATAGAGATGCGATATTAAGTGTAAAAAATTATAATGCATTGTCGAAACAATTAAAATTAGATGAGGTGAATCTCAAAAAAGATGAAGGTATATTAATTCCTGGTAGTAATTCACAAGAACACATAAAGTCTCTAAAACAAGTAAAAAATTATAATATAAAAAGAATAAATATAAAAATAAAAGCATCATCAAATAATATAATTTTTCCTACTGGAATGTTCAATAAAATTATAATTATAAATGATAGTTTATATAATGATATAGAAAATGAATTTTCAAAACTGAGTTTTTATGGATTTGATTATAATAACTGGCAAACTAGTGCTAATATAACTGAAAATCTAAAAGAAAAGCACTTTAATTTGTATAGAGAATATAATAGGTCATACTTTTTAACTTTACCAGACATGTATTTAGTGGAATTACAACAAAGTAAAATTCTACAATTTATGGGTATTTTTATAGGTGTGATACTTTTTATGGGTGTTTTAAGTTTTTTATATTTTAGATTATATACAGATGAGCCATATGATAAAGTTAAATACAAAAACTTATCAAAAATAGGTCTATCTTTTAAAACTATGAATAAGATTGTTAGTATAGAGATAGGTACATTATTTTTCATACCATATTTTATAGCAATTGCAAACACTATACTTTCTCTATTCTTTTTAAATAATATATTAAATAGTAGTTTTAACTTAGAAAATCTGGGTATATTACTAGTGCTCTCATCTATATATACACTTTATTTTTATCTGTTAAAAAAATTTTATATTAGAAAAGTTTGGTTTTTTGATTAAAGTGGTATATAATAGATATATAAAATTAATATTTAAAAAGTAGTTAATATTAAGGGAGGGCATTTGCACCTCCCTTGTAATATGTGGAAAATTGAATATTAGAAGAAGGAGGAGACTTGATGGAAAATCAACAATTATTAGGAACAGAACGAATTAGCAAATTACTACTTAAATATTCTATACCAGCGATAATAGGTATGTTGGTAAATAGTTTATATAATGTAGTAGATAGAATCTTTATTGGAAATATACCAGGAGTTGGGCCACTTGCAATAACAGGTCTTGGTGTCACAATGCCGATAATGACAATAATACTTGCATTTGGTATGTTGATAGGTATAGGAACAACTACTACTATATCAATAAAACTTGGGCAAGGTAAAGTAGAAGAGGCAAGAAAACTTATAGGAAATGCAATGACATTATCTGTAATAACAGGAATTATTATAATGATACTTGGAATCTTATTTGCAAATAAGATACTTACATTATTTGGAGCAAGTGAAAATACCCTTATATATGCAAAATCATATATAAATATTATATTATTAGGTACAGTAGTAAATCTTCTTTCCTTTTCTTTAAACCACTCAATAAGAGCTGATGGTAGCCCTAAAATTTCAGCAGGAATAATGATAATAGGATGTTTAACTAATATAGTTTTAGACTGGATATTAATATTTGGATTCAATTTGGGAATACAAGGGGCTGCAATTGCTACAGTAACTTCTCAAGCTCTTACAGCTGTTTTAACTATAGGATATTATATAAGTGGAAAATCAAACTTAAGATTTAGTAAATCTAATCTAAAATTAGATAAGAAACTAATAAAAGCAGTATTTGCAATAGGTATGTCTCCATTTGCAATGCAACTTGCAGCAAGTTTGGTTCAAGTCATATCAAATATTGCACTTAAAACTCATGGTGGAGATTTAGCTATAGGTGCTATGGCTACAATTTCTTCTATCGCAATGGTATTTTTAATGCCTATCTTTGGAATAAATCAAGGAGCGCAACCTATTATAGGTTTCAATTATGGAGCTGAAAAATACGATAGGGTTAAAAAAGCATATTTAGGTTCATTAGTAGTAGCTACTATAATTTTATGTATGGGTATGGTAGTAGTCATGGTTTTCCCAGAGGCGATTATAGGAATATTTAATAAAGACCCTGAGCTTATGAGTATATCTGTTGATGGTTTAAGAATATATCTACTTATGTTGCCAATTGTGGGCTTATCAGTTACAGGAACAAACTTTATACAATCTATAGGAAAAGCCAAAATGGCAATGTTATTAAGTCTTTTAAGACAAGTAATTTTATTGATACCAGCAGTACTAATTCTTCCTACATTTCTAGGTTTACAGGGTGTATGGACAGCTCAACCATTGTCTGACTTTATAGCTACAGTAATTACAGGTGTAGTCGTATTTAGAGAGTTAAAAAGATATACTCCTAAGAGTGAAAGATTAAATGAAAGTGAAAAACTAAATGAGATAACAACTGAATAAGAAATATAAATTCAGATAATTGAGCAAGAAATTGCAAAAAGTACAATTATATGATAAAATAAAACCGCTGTCAAGGATAAGAGAAATTCTAATTATGGAGTGATTTTATGGAATTTACAAAGAAAAGCAAATTAAAAAATATGTATGTAAACATGAATGTAGCAAGAATGTTGTCTAAGATAAATGAGTATAAGGGTAGACAACTGCTTTACAAAAAACAACCAAAAGAAATTTTAGAAAGATTAGAAAAAAAATCTTTAGTAGATTGTTCTGAATCTACATACATTGGAAATCAAAGAGATAGTAGTAATTTTAATTTAGAGAAATTAATAAGTAATGAAGTTACACCTAGAAGTAGAGAAGAATTGAGCATTGTTGAATACAGAGATGTAGTAAAAACTATTAATAGTGCTTATGAAAGTATTCCAATAAGTTCACAAACAATTCTTGAGCTTCATGGATACTTATATAAATTTTCATCTACTAGAGGAGGAAGCTACAAATCAGATAATGATTTTATTGAACACAATTTAAAATGTGGTGAATTCATAAGTATTGATTCAGGTGTAAATAAGGTGGAAAAAGCTGTAGAAGAAATATGTGAAGCTTATAATACATTGATGGAGGAAGATGAAATTGATATATTAATATTAATTTCTGCATTTGTGTTAGATTTCATATTGATACATCCATTCAAAGAAGGTAATATAAAAATGGCGAGAGTACTTATCCTATTGTTGCTAAATAAAAATGGATATGAAGTTGGAAGATATATAAGTTTAGGAAAAATATTTGATGATAGTTCATATGAGTATTACAGTAATTTAAATTATTTGAAATCGTCTATAGGTAGTGAGAAAGCAGATATGAATGCATGGATTGAGTACTTTTTAGAAACAATATTGACTGCATATGAGAAGTTGGATGATAGTTTAAATATATCTGATAAGAAAAGACAAACCAAAACTAGTAGAATAGAAAAAATAATAAATTCTACTCTTGGATATTTTACAAAAGAAGATATAAGAGATTTATGTCCTGATATTCCAGAACCTACAATAAATAGAGTTTTTAACAATCTAAGAAAACAAGATAAGATAGAGGTTGTTGCAAGAGGTAGAAGCGCAAAATGGAAGAAAAAATATTAAAAAATATTTAAATAATTGTAATGGTATAGTGTATTAACACTATACCATTTTTATTAAAATTATAAGCATTATTTAGGCTAGAATATCTATTTTTTATTATATCTTTAATATTTTCTGTAATTAATACACATAATATTTTATTGTTTTTACTTTTAAGATTATTTAAAATTTGTATCTTTATTTATTTTATGATTTGGCAACAGAATAGAATGGTTATATTTGTGAAATAATAATATAAAAATAATCTTAGGAGTGAGCTTATGAAGAAAAAATTATTATATATAAATGTAAATTCAAAACCTGAAGACTTATCTTCAAGCAAAACTGTAGCAAGAAAATTTATAAATAAATTTATGGAAGAAAACAAGGATTTTGAGGTTGAAGAAATAGACCTTTATAAAGAGCATATACCAAGACTTGAATATCAGTACTTTGAAAAGAGAAATTGCATAGTTAATGAAGAAGATGCTAAGAAGTTGGATGATAAGGATAGAAAAGAGATTACAAAGATTAGAAGCCTTTGTGACCAATTTGTGAGTGCAAGTGTATACGTAATAGCGGCACCTATGTGGAGCTTATCTTTTCCAGCACCACTTAAAGAATATATAGACTGTATAATTCAAGATGGAAAAACTATATCATTTGAAGGTAATGATAAGCCACAAGGAATTTTAAACGATATTGATAGAAGTATGGTATATATACAATCTTCAGGTGGACACATACCATGGGTATTGAAACCAGTTATGAATAAAGGATTAAATTATGTGGAAAGTATAATGAAATTTATAGGAATTAAGAAATTTGATGAATTATTAGTAGATGGAACTGGAACTAGTGAAGAAGAAAGACAAAGTGCAATAGAGAAAGCATCTGAAAAGATAGAAGGTATAATAGATTCTATGAAGTTCTAATTATAATATTTTATTAAAAATATAAAGGAAAAACCTCTTTTAATGTAGAAACTTATATTGAAGGAGGCGAAAATCATGCGAGAAGAAAAAAGTAATGAAAAGTATGATTGTTATTGGTGTAATCAAGAAAATAATTTCTGTGTAGAGATAAAAGACAATGTAGTTATGATAGATGATGGCACTAGTATATTAAAACAAGCCGTTTTCATAGGGTATAAACAAATCCAAGTTAATTTAAATTGTTCACATTGTCAAAACTTAAATAGGATAAAATTAAATTTGTAGAACCTTAACATGGAGATTATTAGAAAGAATTAAAAATAGAAAGTATTAATATTTAGACTGAAAATTATATTGTATACAATTAAGAGCGATTTAAGTAATATTGTATTTTAATATTTATTTTCAGTCTTACTTTATTGAAATTATTTTTTAGAAATATCTGGGAAATAGGTATCTACTAATTTTTCGGAAATATTTTTTAATTGGTCAGCCATTGAAGTCAAACTCAATAAGGCTATCAGTAAATCATCTTTATTTTCTGGAGTTATTGTTACATCTTCAAAATTAGAATCTATAAAGTTTGGTATATTCTTTCTTTGATTTTCTTTTATAGACATAAATTTTTCATAACAACTAACTAAGTCATCTTCATTGAAATCATCTTTTTCATACACACCATGTAAGATTCTTTTAATTTCTTGTATTGTAAGTGTATTTTTCATAGAATAAATAATTATCATTTGTAAAATTTGTTCTTTAGTATACTTTTTCCCCTTAATAGGTTTGATTAATCCCTCTTTACTGTAATTGTTTATCATAGTTTTAGTAAGAATTTTGTCACTCTCAAATCTCTTATTAGCAGAAAGCTTATTGTCAATTAAAGAAATAATTTGGTCCATGTATAAATCAATAGAGGGAATATCATTTGAAGTTATATCAGCATTATCTAGCGTTTCTAGTATTATAGTATTAAGTTCATTATTCATCATATGCTACCTCCATAATATATATAATACAATAAATTAGAAAATAAAACAATATTGAGTCTTGTAAAAAGAATATAAAGTGGTATAATTAAATATATAATATAGTAATGAAAACTATATCGCTGAATTTGATTTTTAAAATACATAATTGTAGGAGGACAAAATGTATCAATTTTTTTTGAAGGGTAGAGACCCGATAAGTAGCTTAACTCACTTTATAGGAGCTTGTTTATCTCTTTTAGCAACTATAATTTTAGTTTTTCAATCTGTATCATTGCAAGAGACCTCTCTTTTGATGATAGTATCTGTATCGATATTTGGGTTGTCACTAATTGCTCTATATAGTGCAAGCTCATATTATCATTTTTTAAAAGGAACACCAGAGCAAGAATTGTTTTTTAGAAAAGTTGACCATGCAATGATTTATGTATTAATTGCTGGTTCCTATACACCAATATGTCTAAGTTTTATGGAAAAAAAGGAAGGCATAATATTTGTTACAGCAATATGGATAGTAGCCTTTATTGGTATAATAATAAAAATCTTTTGGATGGATGCTCCTAGATGGTTGTCTACAAGTATATACTTACTTATGGGTTGGGCAATTGTCTTTGATATAAATGCATTCAATTCAATACCTAAAGATTGCCTCAAGTTATTGATTATGGAGGGAATATCTTATTCTATAGGTGCGATTATTTATATTATTAAAAAGCCTAATATAAGTCCTGAATTTGGTTTTCATGAAATCTTTCATATTTTTATTATGATAGGTTCTTTATTTCATTTTTTAGCTGTTTTGTTGTATGTTTTATAATTTAAAAGGTTTGATTGATACTAAAATTCTACAATAAATAAAATGGAACTGTCTTATATATTGTATTTTCTACAATAAGACAGTTCCTTATTATAAATATTAAATTTTATTTATAATAAATTTTGATAAAAATAGTACATTCAAAATGCCTATTCCATAATTCCTTTAATGTACTTCTCATTTACGACATATAGTTTGAATTTATGTACTATAATTATGTCCTCTAAATTCTCTGAAACACTAACAATTCTAACACATTTATTTCTAATTTCTACAGGTAAATCTAAATCATTTGTTAAATTCACATAGTCATCATATTTATACATAAAATCATCCCTTTACATTAAGATATACTTATTATACTATATTTTAATAAGTTTTTTTAAATTATTACAATTTTTCCCGAAATTTCATTTTTTATACATAAAATTTCCAAATTAGGTAAAGGTTAAATTTATAATTGTACAAATAAAAAGTCTATATAAAATATTTTATTCAATTTTACAAATAACTATTGCCAATTTTTGAAAAGTATATTATTATTAATAGTAACAAAAAACTGTAAATTTAGAATATTAATAAAAATTACTTGGGAGGAAATTATCATGGTGAGATTAGATATAGTAAAATTAAATACAAAATTAAATCATCACCATCATCATAGATTAAAGGGATTGTAATATGAAATTAATTCATAGACACAAGCCCTGTTTTTAGTGCAATTGGTCTTGTATCTATGATGGGAAGTAATTTTAAGAGAAAATTATAGCCATATAGGTATAAAGCCTATATGGCTTTTTATTATTTTAAATTTACAAAGGGAAGAGCAATTTTAATGAAAAGGGTGATAATATGAAGTTTTTAAGGATTGAAGATGAAGTTATTTATTCTAAAAAAAGATATAAATTAAAAAGAGAAATAGATAAACTTTTTTTAGATGAAGAATATTTTCAAATAGAGCCACAACTATTTGAAGAATACGATGAGTTTACGAGTATTAATAATAAAATTCCAGAAGAATCGATGGTAAAGGTTGTAAATGGAAAAGTAATGGTACTTAGAGCTGATATAACTACAAGTATAATAAAAAGTCTTGTTCCAAGATGGGAAGATGGTTTAAAGCTTAAACTTTTTTATAATTCATCAATATATAAAAATAAAAATACAGTTGGAATAAAAGAGATAAGACAGATAGGTTGCGAATGTCTAGGAGAATCTTCTGTAGAAGCAGATAGAGAAGTAGTAAAACTAGCTCTTAAGATACTTGAGAAATATAACAATAAGTTTATATTAGAAGTTGGAAGTAGCAAGTATATTAATGGTCTACTAGAAGAATTAAATTTAAATAAGAATTGTGAAAATCAAATTAAAAATTTATTGTATACGAAAAATACTCATGAATTAAAACTATATATTGAAGAGTTAAAAATTAAAAATGAAGTAAAGGAATTATTATCAAATATTTTAAGTTTACAAGGAAATTTATGTGATGTTATTGAAAAGTCAAAAAATTTCTATTGTAATGATAAGATGAAACAAGCACTTGAAGAATTAAAGCAAATAAATAACTTAATTGAAGAGTGTAATTTCTTAGATAAGGCTAGATTTGATTTATCAATGATTACAATGCTTGATTATTATGAAGGTGTTATGTTTAGAGGTTATTATCCAAACTCGTATAAAGAGATTTTGAGTGGTGGAAGATATGATTCTCTAACTAAAGAATATGGAAAAGAAATACCCGCTATTGGGTTTACATTAAGTGTTGATGAGTTAATGAAATATGTATATAAATAGGATTTAAAAGGAGGGGTTATTTTGGATTATTTGACTATAGCACTAGCAAAAGGAAGAATAGAAGGAGAATCGTTTAAAAAATTTAAAAAAATGGGTCTAGGGGACAGTATAGACACAGATACAAGAAAGTTAATCTTTAAAGATGAAGAAAATAAAATAATATATATACATGTCAAACCATCAGATGTAGTTACATATGTTGAAAAGGGAGTAGCAGACCTTGGTATAGCAGGAAAAGATACTATTTTAGAGAATGAAACAGATGTATATGAAATATATGATTTAGGTTTTGGGAAGTGTAAATTTGCTGTAGCAGGATTAAAGGGCGACAGTATATATAGAGAAGATGAATATTTAAAAGTAGCTACAAAGTATCCAAATATAGCTAAAAAATATTTTAAGGAGAAAGGTCAAAAAATTGAAATAATAAAATTAAATGGTTCTGTAGAATTAGCTCCAATAGTAGGATTATCAGATGTAATTGTAGACATAGTTGAGACAGGTAATACACTTAAAGCAAATGGTCTTGAAATATTGGAAGATATATGTGATATAAGTGCTAGAATTATATCAAATAGAGCTAGTTATAGATTTAAATATGAACAAATTCAAAATATAATTCGTTTATTTGAAGAACTAGATAACTAAAATACAATTAAGAAGGGGGAGTTTAAATTGAGAGAAAAAGAAAGTATAAGAGAATTAAAGGGATATGAACCAAACCATGTGAATTGCAAAGTAAAACTTGATGCAAATGAAGGAAGTAAGAAGTTGTTTAAGCATCTTATTAAAGAGATTTCTGATAGTGATATAGACTTAAATTTATATCCTGAAGATTCTTATAGTGAATTGAAAGAGTCTATAATAGATTATATAAATATTTCTGGAGTAAGTAAGAAAAATCTTTTAGTAGGAAATGGTTCAAGTGAAATAATTGATTTGATAATACATACTTTTGTAGATAAAGATGAAGTGATATTAAGTTTCTCTCCAAGTTTCAGCATGTATTCTATATATAGTCAAATAAATGGCTCTAAGTTTATAGGTGTTGAAAGTGACGAAAATTTAGTTATAAACATAGATAATGTAATTGAAAAAGTAAAAGAAAACAATCCTAAAATAGTAATTGTATGTAATCCAAATAATCCAACTGGAACAATACTAAAGAGGGAAGATGTAATAAAACTCTTAGATTCAACAGACAGTTTAGTAGTTTTTGATGAAGCATACATGGATTTTGGAGAAGAAAGTATGTTGAGTGATGTTTTTAAGTATGAAAATCTAATAGTTCTTAGAACTTTATCAAAGGCATTTGGATTGGCTGGAATAAGAACAGGATATATGTTATCTAATAGTAGTTTAATAGACTCTGTTGAAAAGGTAAGACCTCCATATAATTTAAATTCATTATCAGATTTTATTGCTACAAGAGCTCTTAGAAATAAAGATATAGTGAAAGCTTATATAAATGAAGTAAAAGAAGAAAGAGAAGTTTTATATAAAGAAATGATTGATATAGGAATTAAGGCATATAAATCACAAGCAAATTTTATATTGTTCTATTCTGAAATTGAAAATCTATCACAAAAACTTATTGATAGAGGGGTGCTAATAAGGGAATTTAGTGGTAAGTTAAAAAATTATTATAGAGTTACGATTGGTGATAAAGAAGAGAATACCATATTTATGGATGCTATAAGAGATATTTTGAAAAAGGAGAAATAGGTATGAGAATTTGGAGTATAGAAAGAAATACTTTTGAAACACAAATTTCAGTAGAACTAAATATTGATGGTTCTGGTAAAGCTGAAATAGATACTGGAATAGGATTTTTAGACCATATGCTTACATTGATGGCATTTCATGGCAAGTTTGATTTAAAGGTGATTTGTAAAGGTGATATATATGTAGATGACCATCATAGTGTTGAAGATATTGGTATAGCTATAGGTGAAGCATTTAAAAATGCTTTAGGTGATAAAAAAGGAATAAGAAGATATTCTACTATCTATATACCTATGGACGAATCTCTATCAATGGTAGCAATAGATATAAGTAATAGACCATATCTTGTATTTAATGCTAAATTTGATACTCAAATGCTTGGTAATATGAGTACGCAGTGTTTTAAAGAATTTTTCAGAGCTTTTGTAAATGAATCTAGAGTAACATTACATATTAATCTTTTATATGGAGAAAATGACCATCATAAAATAGAAAGCATATTTAAAGCTTTTGCAAGAGCTTTAAAAGAAGGAAGTGAAATAATTTCCAATGAGATAGCATCTTCAAAGGGGGTTTTGTAGAATGAATATAATAGTAGACTATGGTCTTGGAAATATAGATTCTGTATCTAGAGGTTTTAAAAAAGCTGGAATAGAAACTAAAATTTCTAGTGATATAAATGAAATTAAGAAAGCAAATTCGCTTATACTTCCAGGTGTTGGGGCTTTTAGAGATTCTATAAATGCTTTAGATGAACTAGGATTGATACCAATATTAAGAGAACATGCTTCAAAAGGAAAATTTCTGATAGGTATATGTTTAGGTATGCAATTACTTTATGAGAAAAGTTATGAGTATGGAGAATATGAAGGATTAGGACTTATAAAAGGCAGTATTGATAAATTAGATATAAGTTTAAAAGTGCCACATATGGGATGGAATAATCTAAAATTTAATAAAGAAGATGATATACTTAAATATATTAAGGAAGATGACTATGTATACTTTGTTCACTCATATTATGCAAATTCATCAAATGAAGAACTTATTGCATTTTCAGAGTATGAAAAGAAAATTCCTGCTATCGTTAGAAAAAATAATGTATATGGTATACAATTTCATCCGGAAAAAAGTGGAGAAGTAGGTTTAAATATATTAAAAGCATATGGGGAGATGATAAAATGATAATATTTCCAGCAATAGATGTAAAGGATAACAAGTGTGTCAGACTTACTCAAGGAGATTTTGATAAAGTAAATGTATATTATGATAATCCATTAGAAGTAGCAAACAAATGGAAAGATGAAGGCGCAGAATATATACATATAGTAGATTTAAACGGAGCTAGAAGTGAATTTGGTGTAAATACAGAAACAATTGAAAAGATAGCAAACAATATAGATATACCTATTCAAGTAGGTGGAGGAGTTAGAGATAAGGAAAAAGTCCAAAGTTTAATAAAAGCTGGTGTTACTAGAGTAATCCTAGGTAGTATAGCTATTGAAAATTTAAATTTGGTTGAAGAATTAGTCAACGAATATAAAGATAAAATAGTAGTCTCTATAGATGCTAAAGATGGAAAGGTAGCAGTTAGAGGTTGGGAAGTTGTAAGTAATGTGGATTCTCTAACATTGTGTAAACAACTTGAAAAAATAGGTGTGCAAACCATTGTTTATACAGATATATCAAAAGATGGAATGTTACAAGGTCCAAATTTTGATATATATGAAAAAATATCAAATGAAACATCACTAAATGTCATTGCTTCAGGAGGAGTAACCTCTATAGATGATGTTAGAAGATTGAAAGAT
The DNA here is from genome assembly GCF_020657835.1 of Clostridioides sp. ZZV14-6387. Lineage (NCBI taxonomy): Bacteria > Bacillati > Bacillota > Clostridia > Peptostreptococcales > Peptostreptococcaceae > Clostridioides > Clostridioides sp. ZZV14-6387. The sequence goes on along the minus strand of NZ_JAGWCW010000035.1, from coordinate 1,593 downwards.
ATGAATCTATATGGTGCTATAATAGGTAAGGCACTATATGACAAAAAGATAGACTTTAAGGAGGCACAACAAATATGCTTACTAGAAGAATAATACCATGTCTAGATGTAAGGAATGGAAGAGTTGTAAAAGGTAAGAAATTCAAAGACATAGTGGATGTTGACAGTCCAGAGGTACTTGGGAAGTTTTATAGTGATTGTGGTGCAGATGAACTTGTATTTTATGACATAACTGCATCAAACGAAGACAGAAAGACATCTTTAGAATTTGTAACAAAGGTTGCAGAAAATATAAATATACCATTCTGTGTTGGTGGAGGCGTAAATAAGTTAGAAGATTTTACTGATATTTTAAGAAAAGGTGCTGATAAAGTTTCTATAAATTCATCAGCAGTCAAAAATCCTGAATTAATAAGGGAAGCATCATTAAAATTTGGAGCACAATGTGTTGTTTTATCAATAGATGCAAAGAAAAATGAAGAAGGTTCATGGAGTGTATATGTAAAAGGTGGTAGAGAAAAGACTAGTCTTGATGCAATTGAGTGGGCTGTTAAGGGTGTAGAGCTTGGAGCAGGGGAAATCGTTGTAAATAGTATGGATGAAGATGGAATGAAAAATGGATATGACATAGAATTGTTATCAAAAATAACTTCTTTAGTGAATGTGCCTGTTATAGCATCAGGAGGTGCTGGTAAAATGGAAGATTTCTATGAGGCTGTAAAAGAATCTAATGTGGATGGAATTTTAGCAGCATCTGTATTTCATTTTGGAGAAATAAAAATAAATGATTTGAAGAAATATTTAAAAAACATGGGTGTAGAAGTAAGATTATAAGCAAGATATCTAATAGGGGGTTGAAAAGATGGAAAATAAATGTAGCAATGTATACAGTGAGGAAACAGAAGACTTTATAAAAGGTGTAAAATTTGATGATAAGGGTCTAGTTCCTGTTGTTGCTCAAGATGTAGTGAGTAAAGATGTGCTAATGTTGGCATATATGAATGAGGAGGCTATAAAGAAAACATTAAAAGATAAAGTAGCTTGTTATTTTAGCAGAAGTAGACAAGAACTTTGGATTAAAGGTGAGACGTCTGGAAATATTCAGAAAGTTGTTAAGATGTCTTATGATTGTGATGTAGATACTATATTACTTTTAGTTGAGCAAACTGGTGTAGCTTGTCATACAGGAAACTATTCTTGTTTTTATAGAGATTTGTTTGATGATACTGATAAAATGGGATTTGAAGTAGAAAAAAGTATATTGAAAGAACTATATGATTTAATAAATGAAAGAAAAAATAATCCTATTGAAGGCTCATATACTAATTATCTTTTTGATAAAGGTATAGATAAAATTCTTAAAAAAGTTGGTGAAGAAAGTAGTGAGGTAATTATAGCGTCAAAGAATACAGATAAGAGTGAACTTATTTATGAAATTAGCGATTTAGTATATCATACATTAGTCTTAATGATAGAAAAGGACGTTAAAATTGATGAAATAAAGAAAGAGTTACTTAACAGAAGAAAATAAAATAAGATAGATTGATAAAGAATAAGAAAATATACCGCTTTTTATAAAAAGCGGTATATTTTC
>NZ_JAGWCW010000034.1:0-47606 GCF_020657835.1 Clostridioides sp. ZZV14-6387 | reverse complement strand
GAGCTGATAAATTAGCTACTGCAATAGTAGAAGCTATAACTAAACATATAAGTTCAGCAGAAGAAAACAATTATAATAGATATAAACATACTATAGTCTATTCTGGATATGATAAAGTATCAGCAGACATTTTAGGATTATATTATAAGAGAGAAAAAGAAAGTTACTTAGTAACAGATATAAAAGACTATAAACCACATAGAACACAAAATTTGTATGTAATTGGTGGAGTAACTTGTAATAAAATGAAGGAAATGAGTAAGACTACAGGAGAAAAATTTACTCAACTATATGATAGTGATGTATGGTCAACAATGGATAGGGCTAGAGAATTTGTAAAAGCAAAATTATAAATTAAAAGACAACCTTTAAAAATTAATTGTTAATAAAACTAATAAAATTTTCAACTCAGAAGGAGCATTATATGTTAACATTTTTAGATTTGTTTGCTGGCATTGGAGGTTTTAGGCTAGGAATGGAAAGAGCAGGGCACAAATGCGTAGGCCATTGCGAATACGATAAATTTGCAAACTTAAGTTACAAAGCAATGCATAACCCAAAGGAGGATGAATGGTTTGAAAAAGACATTAGAGAAATTAGAGCAGAAAATATTCCCAAAGCAGATGTGTGGTGTTTTGGATTCCCATGTCAAGACATTAGCATTGCAGGTAACAAACTTGGATTCAAAGGAAATCGTTCAAGTTTATTTTTCTCAGTTACAAAACTTATTAGAGAACTCAAAGAAGAAAATAAACCCAAGTACTTACTTATTGAGAACGTTAAAAATCTACTTAGTGTTAATAGAGGATTTGACTTCGCCAAACTTCTCATTGAGTTGGATGAAATCGGCTACAATGCAGAATGGCAAAATCTCAATTCTAAAAACTTCAGAGTTCCCCAAAACAGAGACAGAATATACATTGTTGGACATCTTAGAAGAAGAAGTACAAGAGAAGTATTTCCTATCGCAGGAACGAGTAGAAAAACTACTCTTGAGCAATTAAATAATCCTAATCACAGTTCAAACAGGATTTATGATTCAAATGGATTATCAAAGTGTTTATTAAGTAAAGGTGGGAACAATACAGGTCTTTATAGAGTTGGCAATATCAATCCTAGTGGAAAAGGTGAAAGCCCAAATATATTAATTAAAGAGAATACTAAAAAAGGATACGTTAAAGCATCTATAGGAGATGGAATAAGACTAGATCATATAGAAGGTAAAACTGGCCGTGGAAGAGTTCAGCACAAAAAAAGTTGTACTTTGACTACTGCAAGTAATGCTGGCGTAATTGGCAAAAAATTTAGAGTAAGGAGGTTGACTCCAAAAGAATGTTTTAGGCTACAAGGATTTCCAGACGATTATTACTATAGAGCAGCAAGTATTTGTTCAGAAACTCAACTATACAAGCAAGCAGGCAATAGTGTTACTGTAGATGTTGTTGAAGAAATAGCAAAGAAATTAAAATAGAATATTAATACAATGCAAAATGTGGTAGGTTTTTCCTTCCACCCCTTGCATTGTATTAACTTTTTTGGAATAACTTACCTGTACTATCTTAAATAAAAAAATGCTACTATATTATAAACATTTACAAGGAGTGCATCATGTTAATACAAAGCTTAAAACGTGGCGAATTGAGTGTAATGAAAATCTTTTGGAAAAGAAGTTCAAGCATATCAAAGAAAGAAATTATTCGCCTTTGCAATGAAAAATACAAGTGGCGGAAATCCACAACAAAAATTCTACTTAAAAGACTTGTTAAAAAAAGAGTCTTGCTTAAAAGAATTAAATTTTTCCACATATATTACATACCTATACTCTCAGAAAAGGAATACATTAAATGTAAAATGAATAATTTAGAGCCAAATTATCTGGATGGATACTTTGTACGATTAATGTCTACTGCACATAAATTCAAAAATATAGATGAAGAAGATTAAATATCTCCTTCACCTATCCTTGCTATATTTCAATAAACTTTCAAGTAAAAGTTGACTCAGCAAATCATGTTTATCATAATGTTTATTTTTATCTGCAAATTCATTAAACATATCCCACACTGTATTATTTATTCTAACTGTAGTTCTTTTTATAGATTGATCTGGAAGATCTATAGATATATCATTTTCTTTAATGACACCTATATGACAACTATCATCTTTAGCTTTAAACCATTCCAGCACACTTTTTATATTATCAATTTCACTAGATAAATATTTAATATCATCATCAATCTTACTGTTAATGCTATCTATATGATATTTGTCATCATAACTTTTATTATCTTCTACAAACTTGTTTCCAGCTCTTTTATATCCTTTCTTATTAAGCCACTTCCTTATAGTACTTTCATTTACCTCTAACTCATCTCCAACTTTTTTAAGACTTTCAAATTCACTTAATTTATTATTAATACAATCAACAACTTCATTAATATTTTTTTCTTTCAAATCACTCCAAGTCATATAAAACCTCCTCAAAAAAAATAATAGATTACAAATATCATATATTTGTAATCTATTATACATACTATAAACTAAATCCTTTTTTATTTCATCATTTTTTTGTATCCTTTTGCATTTGCAAAAACATGTTTATCTACATCGCTCATGACTATTATGCCAGGTATGTTCTTTTTAAATGCTTCACCTAACAATTTAGCACCTCCACCCATAACAACAACAGCAGAAGTTGATATTGGGTAATTTAATTTCAATTCATTGTATATTTGTTTAAATAATCCAACAGACGCATCTATATTTTTCTTTATATCTTGTTTTTCACCATTTAGGTAAAACCCTTTGTCTATGTAGTCTTGTATTTTTTCTCTTTTTATCTCAACCTTACCTAAAAATCTTTCATCCATTTCAAGAGATTTTTTTATTGCATCATATATATTTATCGTTCCAACATTTACAGAATATGGATCAGTCGCTTTATTTCCTTGTACAAGCGCAATATCTGTTGTCTTTCCACCAATATCAACTAAAACAACATCTCTTCCTGCAACCTGGTCAACTATGTCTTTTGCATAATATAAGTATCCTGTAACACCTTCCGGAAATACTTGAATAGATCTTATTGTTATATCTCTTTTAGTAGTTTCATTTCCTCTTACAAATTCAACATGATATTCTTCACCTTGTATTTTTTCAATAAGATCTTTTCTTAATCCAGCAAATTGTTTTACCGGTAGACCTAGTCCTAAATCAACAATTTCATCATCTGTATTTCTGCATATAGCCCCAAGTAAAAGCGGCAAGAAGTTTTCTTTCTCGTATTTAACTATATTTATTTCCTCGTCACCTTCACCTAGGTAATATGTTTTATTGCCTATTTTAACGGCATCTGAATCTGAACCAAAGTTTTTTACCTCTGTAACTTTACTTTCAAAAATATCATCTGTACTTGTTTTAACTGCATAATTTCCAATATCTATACCTAATTTACTCATTTATGTTATTTCCCCCTTTTATTCTAAACTTCCAAAATCAAAATTATTTGCTGGATCTTCTATTTCTTTTTTCTGTTCAACTACAGCATTATCCTTTTTTTCTTGCATTTTTTCCCAAACAAGCTCTTTTAAATAAGCTGTAGCTGATAATTTCTCATCTAAAAACTTTTCAATTGCTTTTTCTTTATCATTGTTTTTAAATGTTAGAACTATCCTACTCATTCAACCACTTCCTTTTTTGTAAAATATTATAAAATTTATTAATATTTACATATATTTTACCAAATTTTACACAGTAATTCAATAGATTTATAAGATATTTTTTATAAAATTTTATACTTTTTTATAAAACTAATTATCTTTAATTTATCTCAAATATGTTTCTTTAATTTCTAAACGTATTGTTATAGCATGAAAAAGAAGGTTAAGCAAATACTTAACCTTCTTTTTCATACTACTTCAGTTACTTTTTTATCTTTAATTAGCATTTCTAAAAGTTGCTGCTCCTCTTTATCTTTATAACCTTCTAGGTAAGGTTTATAATTTTTTCTAATGTACTCTAAATCATTTTTATATATATTAAATGCACTATAAAAATTATAGTCTGACATATCAATGTTTCCTACAGTAGTATCTATTATTTGATTATTTAATACTCCCCAAGCATGCCTAAAAGCTACTTTTGTTTTTAAATCATGTACATAGCCTATGGAATAGTATTCTACTTCACCATATAGCAATAATTCATAAGCATTATTATAACATTCTCCTAATTCATGCTTATAAATTTCTTTTAATTTTTGACTTAGTTCATAATTATAATTCATTCAAGTTACTCCTTTTCCAGCAAAGTGATATAAAATCGTATCATTTTGAAGGTTTTGTGATATAATAAAAGCAAGAAGAACTACAATCTATTTTGCGGCAGAGTGGAGTTCATCATAAACATAGTTTATTTTTTGAATTTAAACATAAATTTAAATTCAACCTGTAAGTCACTCTTTGCGCGAGAGTGGCTTTTTGCTTTTTTGAATAGTTTACTAATTAAGTAAACTACCACGCTAGCTGTTAAACTAGCTAAAACATTAAACAAAAAGTTATCCATGAACTCACCTCCCTTCGAATCGTTGGGAGGATAATCTTTTGTACATGAACTCCACTCTTATAGATTGTATTACGCTCTTCTTGCTAGATTTAATTATACCATATTTTGTAATGCCAGTTAAGAATTTGCACTGCAATATTCAGAAAGCTTGTACCAATTATTTTACTATTTTCAAATTTAGACACTTTTTATACTTGTTTTAAATATAATTATAAGGCATAAATCTTAACAAATCCTATAATTATATCTAGTTTTTAGACATTTTTAATTTGAAAATACATAAATAAAACCCTCATACTAGCTACTTAAAACAAATACAAGGACTTATTCAATATTGCACTTCTTTACTTATGTTTTTGTAATGAAATTTCCTTTATAACCTTGTTACAATTTTCAACTAACTCATTTATATTATATTTGGTGAAATTTTGTATATGTTCATGTAAAGTAGAAACCATACTTGTGCCTGTTCCATCCTTATTTTCATCATAAAATACAGGTCTAGAATTTATAATTTCTTCAACTGTTTCAACGATATCAATTTTACTTAACTGTGAATAATATTGATTTTTTAATTGCTGTAAATTTTCATAGGTAATTTGAGTATCAACACAGAAATTATATAGTTCAGTATCAGATTTTTGATTATATGCTACTTTATAGTATTTACACTCATTATTAAAATATCTGACGTTATTTTTTAAATTATTCATGCAATGTATAATTTGATTTACTGCCTCTATTGGTAGTTTAAAATTATAATACATTTCATGGTAGTACCCACTTAGTAAATACTCACTTTGGCATACTTCTTTTTGAATATTATCCCAAAACCACAATTCTATTTCAAATTTACTTTTTATCATACTTATTTTATTGTGAACTTCGGTATGATTATCCATTGATGTCATAACTATAAATTTAGCTATATTAAATGGTAGATTTTCTGCACTCTCAATATCATCCTTTATGACATTAATAAGTTTTTCAGCAGATTTTGGATTAAAATAATTCTTGCATTGTGCTACATAATATTCCCCCATTTTAACTTGTCCTAATATATCAATCCCACTCTGAAATTGACCCTTTTTCCCATATAATATGAATCGTGTATTATAGAAACTTGAAAGTACGTCTGAACATAAATCTTCAAATTCTTCTGGAGATTTACTCTTAGGAATCTGCATAAGTGATGGTGTTGGCATATAATACCTCCCTTTGGATATATTCTAAATTTAAAAGCTTTCATCTGTATCATTTCTTCACTTCCTTTAGTTTATATTAACATATTTCAGGCTTGCATCTCCACCCTACTTACCTTGAGGATGGAGTATTTCGCCTATCTTGGATAAACATTCTTTTGTAGCTGGATCAATATATTTATAAACATAATACATAATTATTTTCTCCAATCCTTAATTGTCATATTTGCAGCCCTTATATATTTCAAATAATTCTTGCCATGTATATCCAACTTCTAATATGTGAAAAATATCCTCTATTTGTTGGAAAATCTCAGCAACTTTATATTCAAATGTTGGCATTAATTCCATTAAATTAGCCAAAGATCCAACCCTAATCTCTAATGTTATATCTATAAGTATTTTTTTATTTGTTGCTGTATATTCTTTCCATCTAGGATAAACTGAAATCAAAGAACTACTTCCAAAACTTTCTAATGTTTCAAAATCATATGATATCAAATTAATATCTAATTCATTCTCACAAAATTCTATATCCATATTTTCAAAGTTATATAGCACACTTAAAATATTATTTTCATATAACATTTCAACCTTGGCATCTAACTTTTCAATTCTCTTTAAAAAATTAATAGATTTTTTACTTACTTCATATTTCATATCTATCTTTCTTTCTCTGAATCTTCTTTTTCCCTTCGTCTTTTCCTTAAAATCTTCTTCTGAATATGTACTCCAATCTTCTTCCTTGTAATCAAAAAAGATGTGCTCAGTATCCATATCGCCTTTACTTAATTTATTAAATATTGGATTTAGTTCATTTATTAAATAAACTTCAAAAAAATCCATATTATATCTACGTGGAAGTTCAATATATTTTAGTATTAATTCTTTATTACACCAACCTTCTTCTTTATTACTCAAATGAGATGAATGCCTTACATATATATCTTCTGTTTTTCCAACATATAAACATTCTTCTGTAGCTGGATCAATATATTTATAAACATAATACATTTTTTATTTTCTCCAATTCTTATTTATAGTAATATCCTTCTTCATTTACTAGACCTTGATCAAATAAATTTCTCCTAACAGTTTCAAGTCTGACAGGATCTTTGCTATAATCAATTTCTCTTTCTTCTTTTTTAACATCTTCATCATCCCAATATTTGTTTAATTCTTCTTTAAACTTTAAATCATCTTTTTGATGAATTATAACTTCACTTATTTTATTTGAAAGTGTTGATTTGAAAAAATCATAATTCTTTGTATTTATAATGTCAGTATTATCTCTTTCAAGTGCTATAGCAATAGACTTATTAAAAGCATTCAGATAAACATCTTTCTTGAAATCAAACTCTTTAAAATCTTCTTTAAATAGTTTAATTGTCCCTGTTGTAAAAATATTTTCATTTGGTATATAAAAAACAAAAGATACTTCATTGTCCTGTTTCTTTTTAGGTATATAATCTTCAACTAATATATCTTTATCAAAATATTTTCTAGGTTCATAATCTATCACAGAAAAAATTATCTCATCTATTTTTCTATTTTTTCTTTTTTCTTCTTTTATTGAAACAACCATGTTGCCTTTTTTATTTATTTCATTCATTGCTCTTTTTAGAACATTTTGCTTAAAATATTTATATTCTGGATATACATTATCTTTTAATTTCAAATAAAATCTTAATTCATCTAATTTATATTTTATCTCTACTTCCTTATTTTCTCTGCTCCATAGCCTAAATAAAGTGTATAATCTCTGAGTATATGCACCTCTAAAATTAAATAAAACTGATAAATTAATAGCTGTATATCCATTTTTCTTTTTCTGCATTTTTACAAAATCAGTTATATGATTGTATAGAACTTCATGCATCATAATTGTATAAATTTGGTCTGTATGATCCAATTCATATGTATTAATTAAACCACTTCCAAAAGTTTTTAACTTGCCAGTTGTCTCTTCTATATAGTCAAATTCCAAAACACTCTGTTGAAACATGTTCAAAATTTCTTTTATATTTTTATGTTCATAATCATTATTGTTTTTCATAAATACTTTTAGTTCTTCTTTTGATATAGTTGTAACATAAGATGAATTTTGTTGCTTCTGAGCATTAAAAAGTATTTTGTAAAATAACTTATTTTCTATATTTGTAAAATCATATTTACTTTTTATTAAATTATTTGGTTGCATTAAAATTTCTTTTTTTTCCAAAATCTATCACCTCATATAGATTATAATACCTAATTTATAAAAAGGTCAACTATTTTTAAAACACGCTCACCTTTGACCCTTAAAATGATGACCTTTGACCCTTAAAATGATGACCTTTGACCCTTAAAATGATGACCTTTCGACCCTTAAAATGATGACCTTTGACCCTTAAAATGATGACCTTTGACCCTTAAAATGATGACCTTTCATCTCTGAAACCTAGTTATACCAATTATTATAGCTTGTCTAAAAACTATTAAAGACTTTAAAAACTGTTTTAAAAACTATTAAAGACTAGAAAAGATGTTCTGAACTATTCTTTTTTTATATTAAAAAACTTTAGTATTTATTTTTCTAGTATACTTTAAATACTTACTAAAAATAATTTCTTATAAAAGATTGGAGATGAAGAATTTTTTATGATTGAAAACAGAAAAGAAATTTACTTACCAGTAGCAACATATTGTTTAAAAGATAAGCAATATTATATAAAAGAATATGGAGCACTATTAATAAAGAGCGCTGAAAATAGTGACATTTTTAATACCCATAAAAATAGAATTTTGTATAAGAATAAACTTGATATTCAAGAAATAGCAAATGAACTGAATGTAAATAAAGCAACAATCCAAAGAAATATAAAAAAACTAGAGAAGTTAGATTTTAAAATACTAAAAATAGAAAATACCCTAAATGGAATTGTATATTGTTTACCATCAGAAAATAATATTGATTTAAACAAATTTGCATTGATAAATTATGAAATGCTTAAAAAAATGGTCAATAAATTTAAATCAAATACAATAAAAGTATATTTTTTACTTAAAACAATCACTACAGAAACTAATTTTAAACCTGCAACTAATAGTTTTATAGCAGAAAGCATAGGACTAAGTTCTAAAAGTAAAAATAATTTAGATATTATAACTTCTTCTGTTAAAACTTTAGAAGAAAATAAATACATTGAAACAAAAAAAGTAAATGTATATGAATATGACAAAGAAAAACTTAGAGAAGTTCCAAAAATAAGAAAAGTTTATCGGATTTGTAATTTTGATGAGTGGAAAAAGGAAATTGATAAAAATAAAGCTGATTAAATATAGCTTAAAAGCATTTAAAGGCTTATCTGACGTGTTTTAATTACAAACTTGATGTTATTTACCTAAAAAGATACAAATTTGCTTAAAAATGGAAATAGAAGGTCAGATATAAAAATAGAGAACCAAATAAAACTATATTGGCTCTCTATTTATCTTCTTCCCAATCCTCAATAAACTTTTCTAAACTTTTTAATTTATTTTCAGATACTTCTTCATCATCATGCAAAGCACTTAATAAACTTTCAAAAGAATTTCTGTGAAAGAAACTAAAGAAACTTTTAGTCTCAACTTTCAAATATTCTTCTTTTTCTATTAATGCTTTGTAATATGTAAATCTATCTTTCTTAACAACTTCTAAAAATCCTCTACCAACTAACCTTCTTAAAAAAGTTAGCATAGTTGATTTTTTCCATTCATATTTTTCGCCTAGCGTCTTCAAAATTTCAGTAGATGCAACTTCTTCATCTTCACTATCCCAAATGTACATCATTACCAAAAGTTCTGATTCTGGAATCTTTTTTATCTTCACAAAGTACACCACCTTTTCAAAAGTATAACTAAAATACTATAACAATAGAGTTAACTATACAATACTAAATGTCTAAAAATGTTTTACCAATTTTTACCAATAAATTTATCTTTTAAATAGAATTTAAATAGGGGTAAAAAAAATAAGATATTATCAAAAATTAGCATTATAAGAGAATTATTACAAAAAAATACTCATTTTATAACAGTACATTCAAATACTTGAACTTGATTCTATTTTTGTAAAATTAAATTTTAAAAAATAATCAAAAATGGTAAATTTTGACATTTGCCTAATGTCAAATGAGGTGTTACAATTGTAACATAAAGAAGATATATATCGAAATAATACATATAAACTACGTACGTAAAACAATTTTAAAAATCATAATCTTTAATTTCAAATTCATCTTAGAACATGACATACATAAGCAAAAATATAGATCATATTAGTTTCAAGGAACTTTAAATAAAGGGGAAGGGAGTAGTCTGTTGTTTTTCAGAAATAGGGAAGTTGTAAAAAAATAAATCAGAATATTTTGAATATGGGGGGATGATCTTATCGTGGATTTAGAAATGAAATCATTAATTGCAATTGATTCTAAGGAAAATAAAGTAAAAGTTATAAATATTGTTACAGAAATTAGAGAAAAGGATTATAATACGTTTTTGAAAATCATGGGATATATGGAGTATTCTAAATTAAAAAATAAGGCACAATAAAGTGCCTTATTTTTTCAAAGTTTTCTGCATTAACCCTAATACATATTCTCTTGTTTCAGAATCAACCTCATAGAAAAGTCTAACAAATTCTTCGACCTCACTATTATCAAGATTAAAACCTTCTAAAATATCTTTGAATATTTTACCTTGTCCAGTTAGTAACCATTTTTTGTTTACATTGTATTTATCGCATATATCATTAATAGTTCTATCTGTGACTGTTCTAATGCCTTTTTCAATAGAAGATATGTGATTTTGGGAAAGATTTAAAGTTTCTCCAAATTCTTTTTGAGAAAGATGTTTTATTTGTCTCAATTCTTTAATTCTGGTATTCATTGTCTCACCTCCTTGGGATACCTCTTTGAGATATTATATCATAAAAAACATCTCAATACAACTTTAAATATCTAAATATAAAAGATATGTATATCTCAAAAATACATTGACATTAATCTCAAAGGGATATATAATATAAATATCTCAATGAGATAAAAATAATCCCTTTGAGATTAAGGAGGCGATTGGATGAATGAAAATTTTGCAAATGATTTTAACAGAAAGGAAAAAGAAAATTTTATAAAAGATGCTAGTTTACTTTATGAGACTGATTACTTAGAGTTTATAAAAATTAAGTATCTGTTAAAAGGAATTGCTAAAGAGAAAAGAAAGCAATTGTTAAAAAAGGAAAAAAATGATAAATCTTCAGTTTAATATCAAATCAGAGGTGATAACATTGAAAATTTCAGGTTTTAATAAAGAACATATAGGTAAAGCTGTTCAATTACAAGAGACAAGATTTAATGCAATGATGGATTGTATCATTGTGAAAGTAGAAAAGAATGAAATACTAGTCATGTATTATGAAAAAGAGACAGAGGAAATAGCATATAAAACTTTGACTAAAGAAGATCTAATACTTGATGACTATAAACTTAAGTTATTATCTTAAAAAGCAATTTCAGAAGGGAGGTGATAACTTTGGATCTTTTGAAGGATGCAAGAAAAAAAGAGTGGTTTTGGCTGGAAAATGATTTGGTAGATAGAGAAGATTTGACTATTTATGAAAAAATAATTTATGTAGTATTAGCAAGATATTCAGATAATGAAAGTTCATGTTTTCCTAGCAAATTGACTATTTCTAAAAAATCTGGTTGCAGTATTGCCACAGTAAAAAGGGTGATTAATAGCTTGGAAGAAAAAGAATTAATAAAGAAGGTAAACCGTAAAAATGAACATGGTAACAATGAGAGCAATTTATATTATATTGCAAGTTTAAATGGTGGGCTCTGTGAGAACCTAGGCTCAGAGAGAACCCAGGGTGGGTTCTGTGAGAACCTAGGGGTGGGTTCTGAGAGAGCCCCTAAAAAGACTTATAATAAAAAGACTTATATAAAAAGTAATACCACTTCACAAAATGAACCTAAAACTGATTATTTAGATCTATCATTCTTGGACTTAGATATAGAAAAAGTAAAACTAACTAAAGATGAATATGACAAACTTATAAGTAAGTTTGGTAAGAAATACATACATGATAAAATTGTTAGTTTAGAAAACTATATTGTAAATGGAAAAGGGAGTAGGTATAAAAGTCATTACAGGGCTTTGGTGACTTGGGGGAATGCTGATACTAGCAAAGGTATATTGCAACCAGTTACAAAGGCTAAGAATCCACTTAGTGGCTTTAAAGAACTTTAAAAACTAAATAGTATAGGAGGTAGATAGTATGAATGAAAAAGAAGAGACTGTTTATTTGAACAGTTCTAATGTGAAGTTATTCTTAGGGGTTAGGGATATTAAAGAGTTTGAGGAATTGATAGAAAATGTTAATGAGCAAGTTTATCAACTTCAAGAAGCGATTAATAAACTTGCGCGATTTAATATTGAGTTTAAGATTAAATCAGATATTTAATTATTTAGGCTGAATTGCTTTTGCCTTTTCTGTTTTTACCTTTAAAATAATCCATGAAACAGAAAGCTCTATTAGTAATTTTAAATCAGTTAAATCTTTATCTGTATGCTTTTGTATATAGTGAGCATGGTCATTACCAAGCCAAATAGCTCTTTTTGCGACTGTTTGGAGTTCTGGGAAGTTCATATTTTCGTTAATACATTTGCCTAAAAATGATGATTTTATTACTTCTTCATTTTTAGGATCAAGTGAAGTTAAATAATCTTTAATTAGGAATTCTAAGGCTTTACGGTATCCCATGCCAGCTATTTCGTCTAAGTCTTTTTGTTCAGCTATGTAAGATTGATTATAGATTTTTACGAACGTTGGAGAAATATTTGTAATTTCTTTATCGAACTCTAATAATTTAGCTTTATAGGGAAAAGAAACAGGATTATTAGTCTGATAATAATCCTCGCCTGTTTCATAAAGGAAATCAAAATCTAGATCATAACGAGTAATAAAACATTCTTTGCATTTGGTACAAAGATTTAAAATGGATAAATGTTGATTAAACCCTAATAAAAAATATGAATTAAGTGTTTTAGGCATAATAGAAGTATGGCATATAGGACATTCATCTTCAATTATGCATTGTATGTCTACAATTTCATCAGTAGCTATATTAATTGATTCAATGCTTTTTTTCAAATAATTACCCCCTTAAAAATTTATGTATATATAAATTATAGCATGTGATTCATTAGATTGTAGAATGAAACTTATAATATCTTTGAAATCTTAAAAATTAAAAGCAGATTAGGAGGTTGATTATGAAAGAGGAAAAGTTAGAACTTACTGAAAAAGACTTACATTGTATTGCAAGACATTTGCAAAATGAAGTGTTAGAGATAGCGTTTAGAGAGAACAGAGAAGCCCCTACATCATGCGAAGTTTGTGATTATTTGCAAGAATGTAAGGACTATTTTACTCATATAGATACTTTCAGCAAGTTAAGCAAGATAACAGGTGTGAAAATTTCTATATTTAAGACTCATTGTTCAGATGAAAATTCTGAAATATTATCTAATAAGTTTCTTTAGAATAGGACATTCTTCATCAGAAGAAGAATCGCAAATATATCCTCTATTGCACTCAGCAGATATTAACTTAGTTCCAGAAGCATTTGGAGAAGTTGAATATTCGCACCACCTTTTCTAATTAACTTGAACATACTACCAATATATTCAAATTAATTATAGCATGTAAATTATCATGGTGTAGAATAGTTTCAAATCAGAAAGAAACAACTAAATAGTTAAAGATAGGAGGCATGTTAAATGGAAAATGAAAAGTATAAACTCAGAGAAAGTGATTTACGACAAATAGTTGAGTATATAGAAAATGAATCAGAAATAGGAAAAAGATTAGATGCACTTGAAGAAATAATAGAATCAATAGATGATGAAATTGGCAATGAATTTATAGATTAATCTAAGCCTTTTAAAATTCAGTTTGAAAAACCTTTTAAAATAATAGACTTTGATGGAAATTATATAGAAATAGAACAGAGTAAAGACCATGAAAATAGAACAAGTACAAGAAGTAAATGCGAACAATTTGTTGAAGAAAAACTTGCTTATAGAAGTTATGGATTTGAAACTCCAAAATACTATGCAAAACTTATTGCTGACATAATTGATATTTTAGTTTACAAAAATGTTCCAAAGGATCGTATTTGTGGGGTATTGTATGACGTTGAAAGGGTAATTCCTTTAGTTGTGACATTTTAATAATAAGTTAGGGGTGATTAAATGAATTACTCTTTAGAAGCCGAGCAAAACATTTTAGGTAGTTTTCTTATAAATGACTCAATAGCATACAAAATTAGAGAATTAAAAGAAAATGATTTCTACTTTGAGTCACATAAAATTATTTTATCTTGCATGAAGAAAATAATTGACTCAAATAAACCTTTAGATCTTTTGCTTTTAAAAAATGAATTAGAAAAAATAGATAGATTAGTAGATGTTGGAGGAGTTAGTTACATTACCAGTCTAACAACTATAGTCATAACTACTTCAAACATAGATCACTATATAAAAATAATAAAAGAAAAGTTACTTAAAAGACAAATTTCAGAGTTAGCAAATGAATTAATTAATAATTCAAATTCAGATACAAATATAGACGAATTGATTGTAGATATAAACGATTTAAAAGCACTTGTGACGACGAGTAGTAGCGTAAATGATAATTACATTGACGCGTCAAAAATAAAGCGTGAAAAAGGCGCACACAAGTCCATAGATACAGGTTTTAATAAACTAAACAATGCACTAGATGCTTTTAGATATGGAACACTTACAATTCTAACTGGAAAGCCAGCGAGTGGTAAATCGACTATAGTTAATCAATTTATAGCACAATCAATTTTAACTGGAGAAAAAGCCTTTTTGTATTCTGGAGAATTACCTAGTTTTATGGCTATGGATTGGTTTAGAAAAACTGCAGCCAATGACTACCACATAAAAGAATATCAAAGTCCTTATGGTGGAACATATGCAGATATTCCAGATTATGCTGTTGATTTGATTTCAGATTGGATAAAAGATAAATTTTTTCTGTATGATGAAGATGCAATAAGTGACGAGATAAATTTAATAAATACCATAGAACATTTGTATTTGAAAAAAGGGGTTAGACTCTTTGTTCTTGACAATCTAATGACAATAAAGACTGGCAATAAGGCAGAGAAATATGACAGACAAGAGCAGATAGTAGGCAACTTAAAAAATCTTGCTAAAAAATACAACTTAGTAATAATTTTAGTTGCACATCCTAGGAAAAATATGGGTGACATGAAGCCAACTATGTATGATGTATCTGGAGCAAGTGAGATTGTCAATTATGCAGATTATATTTTATCAACTTACAGAGTGATAGATGAAGAAGAAGAGACAGATGACACTTATTTATTAATTTTAAAAAATAGAATAACAGGAAAACAGAATATAAGTTTTAAAATGAATTTTTCAGAAAGAAGAAAAAGACTTTACACGACTAGTGAAGAGTTAAACAGAGATTACAAATATGATGTAGATAAACAATATGTGCAAGCAGAAATTCCAGAAGATGTATTTTAAAAAAGGATAAAAAATAGGAAATTTTATTAAGTAATGATTTTATAAGAAAAACCAATATTGAATAATTTAAAAATTCAATATTGAAAAAATACCGTTTTTCAATATTGAAATTAAAATTTCATGAAGTATTGAAAATCAATATTGAAAAAAATTAATAAATATAGCAATTGCAATACTTATAGAATGCGATTGCATTACACAAAAAACACAGGTTTAAAGAAGTTGTCAAAAAGCATTAAAAGATGGTAATGATAGAGAGAAAAAAATAAATCAAAAATTTCGATAAAAACGTTATTAAATTATAGTTAAAGTTTATTAATTAATTTCCTCGTAGAAAAATATTATTTTCAATAAATAAAGGAGTGATTTTACATGATAGCATTAGAAAAATTTGCAGGTGGAGTTTTAAAAGAAAAGTTTAATACAGAGTTGCAAAAAGTTTTAGATAATATTGCAGATCCAAATACAGATTTTAAAAAAACAAGAAAGATTAGTTTAGAGATAGTGTTTAAAGCAAATGAAGATAGAGATCTTGCAGAAGTAGATATAAAATCTAAAGCGACTATAGTGGAGGCAAAAGCAACGACAACTAAAGTTTTAATAGGAAAAGACTTGGAAACAGGAAGAGTTGAGGCATCTGAATTTAAAAATCAACTAGCTGGTCAGTTGTCTCTGGATGTCTCAGAAAGTAATGAAACTGAAGAAACAGAAGAAAATAGTGCTGGTGTAATTGATTTTAGAAATGCAAGTTCAAAGTAGATTGAAAGTGGTAAAAAAATATAAATTAAATAAAAAGGAGAATAAAAAAATGATAAGAAATGCAATGGAATATTTAGTTAAGTTAGGGAAAAGAGAAACAGTATGTGTAGATGGTTTTAACTACACAACAGACAGATTAGAAATAATAGAAGAGCCAAGGGCTAATGATTTAGAAATAGCAACATTGAGTGGTTTAGTAGATTATATAAAAAGTGGCATAGATCATAAAGAAGATGAGTTGTTATTAATACAAGTCTTAACTCCAAGAAAAGTGCTTTTAAGATCTGCCTTGAGAAAAAATAGAGATAGAGAGACTTATATTGAATGTGTAGCGCTACTTCCAGACAAAAAATTTGATAGACCTTTAGACTTAGACGCTTTTAACATAATGCTACAATCAGCATTTATAAAAAATAATGATAGAGATACACTTTTAAAAATTGCAGGTAATATCCAAGAGTCTACAGTAAAAAATGTTGGAGATGATGGGGTTTCTCAATCTGTAACAATAAAAACAGGTGTCGCAAGTGTATCGGAAGCAATAGTTCCAAACAGAGTAAAGTTAATTCCTTATCGTACTTTTCAAGAAGTAGAGCAACCAGAAAGTGAATTTATTTTCAGAATGAGTTCTGGACCAGCAGCAGGATTATATGAAGCAGACGGTGGAGCATGGAAGAATCAAGCTATGTTAAATATTAAAACATACTTGCAAGAAGAATTAAAAGAATTTAAAAATGTAAATATAATTGCTTAATTGAAAATCTAAGAGGGCTTGCAATAGGTCCTCTTAGTAAAAAACAAGGAGGGAATTGCATGAAAAGGATTTGTTATATGAGTATTTTAGAAAGGGCTGAATTTACAGACAAAATAGCTAATGCAATCATGTCTGCAAATAAGGAAATTAAAAAAGGTGATGCTTTCATTGAAGCAGTTGAGGTTGTAAAGCAAATGGAAAATAGGGAAGAAATTATGTGTCAAGAGGGAGCGGTTGCAATATGAATAATGTAGCTTTAGTTGGAAGATTAACAAAAGATCCAGAGTTAAGATATATTCCAAGTTATGGTACTCCAGTGGCTACTTTTTCATTGGCCATTGATAGAGACTATGTAAAAAAAGATGGTACTAAAGAGGTAGATTTTATACCAATAGAGGTTATGGGTGGATCAGCAGAGTTTTGTGCTAATTATCTTACAAAAGGAAGATTAGTTTCACTTCAAGGACGAATAAGAGTAGAAAAATATGAAGAAAATGGAGAGAAAAAAACTTTCACAAAAGTTAGAACCAAAGCTGTTAATGCACTTGATCACAAACCAAAAGAAAAAGAAGAAGAAAAGAATGATAAAGAAATTGGTTTTCAAGTTCTAGATGATGATGATATACCATTTTAAAAAGGAATAGTGAGGTTAAAAAAATGAGTAAAATAAAATGCGAAACATGCAATAGAAAAATGGATTCAAATCTACTTACTCCAGTTAGTGGGAGAAGAAAAGGCAAAGAGGTAACAATTTATTTGTGTAATCATTGTATAGATGAAATTGTAAATAGAATAAATAATGGAGTAAGCGAATGGAAATGTAATTCAAAATAGAGAAATTGATAAATCTAAATAAATGGGTGGTGATTATATGAGAAGTTTAGATGAGAGAAATAAATTATTTGAAGATAATATGAATCTTGTGCCTTTTGTTATAAATAAATATTTCAAATGCTTTTTAAGAAAGTATCCATATTTACGAGAAGATTTATTTCAAGAAGGTTCTATAGGATTATATAAAGCAACATATTGCTTTGATGAAAATAAAGGAAAATTTTCCACGATAGCATTTCCATATATATTGGGATATCTAAGAAAGTTTACAACTAGATATGTCAAGAAGCATTATAGAAGTGATATAGATAGTTTTGAAAAATGCTTCTATAAAAATGCCTATGGCGAAGAAATAAGGATAGAAGATAGATTGGCTAGTAATGACAATATAGATATAGAAAATGTTTATGTTATTAAATCTTGTGTAAAGATAAGTAAGATAAAAGATATACAGAAAATAGTTTGTTTTAGAGGAAAAAGGTTATACTCAGCAAGAAATAGGCAAAATGCTTGGAATTAACCAAGTGGCAGTATGCAGGAGACTTAGGGAATTAAAATCTGAAATCAACATACTGAGAAAATGATTCAAGAAACAATTTTTATAGAGTGTAATGGAAAAAGATTTGAATTTGTAAATTGTCCGCCAAAATATGTGGAATTTGAAAAAGATGAAAAATCAGATAATCCATATAAGCCACTGACGGGGGTGGGGAGAATGGAAGCAAAGCTTAATTGGAGTTTTATAAGAAGAGAAATATTGTGGGCTAAGGTATTGTATTTATCTTCAATTATAGCAAATCAAATATTTATGGAAAAATTAGGTATATTAATTGATTAAGGAGGGGTAAAAATGAATAAAAGAATAAAGTTGAAAAAAGGGATACTTCATAAAAAATGTGATATGAAATGCCCAATGCACCAATTTATAGTAAAGAGAAAAGCTATAACTTGCAATGGGTGTATAGGATGCAAGTTTAGGGATGATGTAGCTGAAAAAATGTGTAAAGAAAATGAAAAATTCTATTGTGAGGAGAGTTATTAATTGGATAAATTAAAAATAATTGGTGGTAGGGAAAATGAATGTCCAGTATGTGGTGGAAGTATATTTAAGCTTAAAACAAATATAGGAATTGTATGGCAGTGCAAAGACTGTAGTTGTATGTATCAAGATATGAACTGCAAAGAAAGTAAAAGGGAGGATTAAAAATGGCTTGTGTTATGAAATGTGATTTTTGTGATGAAACAATAGTAGAAGTTAAGGCTATAAAAGTATTCAAAGTTAATAGTAGAGGTGGCATAATAAACTTCGGAAAAGATATGTGCGTAAAATGTTATGACAGATTACTTGGAGATAACTTGAATAATAAGATGACTAATTATAAAAAGATAAAAAATATGAACAAAATAGAAATGGCTGAGTTTTTTGTGAGTGGTGGAGGTGGATGTATTAGTTGCGCTTATGATTTCCAAGAATGTTTAGGTGAATGTTTGGAAGGTAGAAAAAAATGGCTTGAAAGTGAGGCGAGAGAGTAATGAAAAAGACGTTAATAATTGCAGGAGTAGTTGCTTCAATATTAATTATGTTTGCTTGCTTATTCTTAGTAACTAAAAATAAAGCAATTGATTTAGAAGAGCAGGTACAATCAGCAACTGCATCTGTAGAGGTGCAAGAAAAAAGGAGAATTGATTTAATTAAAAACCTAGTAGATTGCGTAAAGGACTATGCCAAATATGAAAATAAGACATTGAAAGAAGTAACTGACATGAGAGTAAGTGCAAATGATAAATCTATCAAGGAAGCAAAATTAAATATACAAGCAGTAGCAGAGAAGTATCCAAATTTAAAAGCTAATGAAAATTATAAGCAACTAATGAGTGAGTTGAGCATAACAGAAAATATGATTGCACAGCATAGAGAAAATTATAATATACAGATTCGTAATTACAATAAATATATAAGAAAATTTCCAGCAAATTTAATTTTAAATGGAATGGGATATGAAAAAATAGAATCTAAATATACTGAATATAAAGCCCAAGAGGACGCACCTCAAAATTTATTTGATTAAGAGGTGCACATATGAAATTTAAAACTTTTGAAATAACTAAGAGAGAATTTTTAGTGAGCATAATAATTGCTTGCATGATGATTGTACTTGGATTTTTCATTGATGATAAAGTTCAATCAAAATTTTTAGAAGATAATGAAAGATATTATAAAGCAACTAAAATAAATAATGACAAAGATCTCTTTGATTACGCTATGAAAACAAGTGCAGGAGATTCTTTGATAAGTGGAAAATTTAAAAGTGTAGATTCTGTATCTATAGAAGAATTAAAAGGGGACTATTGGTTTATAGAAAGAACAGAAGAAAAATACACCATGCATACTAGAGTAGTTACTACTAAAGACAGTAAAGGCCATTCGCATAAACATACTGAAACATATTGGACTTGGGATTACCATGACTCAGTAGAGAAAAAATGTAAGAAATTTAATTTCCTGGGCAAGGAGTTTGATGCAAAAGTAATTACTAATTTATCTAAAGAGAGATTGACATTAAAGAAAGATATATTTAAAAATACTAATCTTAAAATAAAAGGTAATTATGCTTATATTAATAGTAAGAGAAGGTACTATTATGAAGTTATACCGAAAGAATTTGATTGTACCATGTATGCTAATTTAAAAAATAATACTATAGCGAATCCAGCTGGTAAAAATATAAAAGTTTTTAAGGGTGAATCCATACAGAATGTTTTAGAAGATAACAATTTTAATACAGGATTTTTTAAAGTGTTATTTTGGATTATCTGGATATTAATAACTACAATCATTATATATGTATTTTATTATTTAAAAAATGATTGGCTTGAAGATAAATAAAAGAGCAAGAGGAGAAGATCAGACATGAAATGTAAAGTGTATCATGCTATTAAAAATATAAAAGATGCAAATGAGTTAATTGATAGGTTTGAAACAGAAAATATATTCTTTAAATTAAATGATATAGATAATGAAAATATTCTAAATGGAGAAATGGATTTAACTGATATAGAAGATATTGTATCATTGCAATTTGTACTAGATGGAGACTTATTTATATTTAGTAGTTGTGATGAAATGATATTCATGAATAAATACACTCAAAAAGAGTTGGGACTTCAATAAATGAATGAGGGGAGAATTAAAGATGAATTTGAAATTAATTAGCAGTATACCTAATTGGAATGTAGAGGATCAGTTGACAAAAATTGATGAAGAAGTAACTGAGTTTAAAGAGGCTATAGATGTAGGAATGACTAAAGATATAATTGCAGAAGGACTAGATGTTTGTCAAACTATTTTAACAATGTTTCAAATTTTAGAATTAGAAGATTATATAGCAGAAGGTATAGAGATACATAATAAGAAATTAAATGGAAGAGGATGGGATCTCAAAGAAATAGGAGATGGCATACTTAATTTAATTAAAAATTCAATGATTAATGAATTAATTAATATGAATAATAAATTAAAATGCGTTGATGAAAAAGAATTTAATTCAAAAATACAATTTTTAGATGTAAATAAGCTATGGGATTTGTGCATGCCTCTGGTTAACTTAAGTACTATAAAAGGAGTTAATGAAAGCATTGATGAAATGAAAATGGGAGAATTTCTAAAAAATATTAATTAAGGTAAGGAGATAATCTGATATGCTGATAGAAGTAACTGAAAAAAATAATAGAGAATTGAAAGTAGGAGATATTATTGAAATTAGTGGTAATAACGAGTTGTATATGATTCTTTCTTTAAAGGAAACATTAGGTGGATATGTTATTGTAAATATGCAGAATGGATATGATTCATTTAGTGCTTATAGAAGTTTAGAACGACTAGAATCAGACTTGAAGGTAAGAGGTTATAAATTATATAGTTCTGATGATTATAAGTTGCAATTAATGCCTAGAGAATAAGATGTATTTAATTCAAAAAAAGAAAAAAGGAGCATTATCTCACGCTCCTATTTGTCAAAAATCTAAAACTGTCATCACAATATTATTATAACATAATTAGGAGTGTGAGATAATGCAGTCTAGTAAAAAAGATAACCTATTTAGTAATGCAGAAGGTAAATTATATAATTATAAAAAAATAAAAGCAGAGATAGAAAAAATAGACATTGACATTCAGATGATAAAAAATGACTACAGAGGATGTAGTGGAGTTGAAATTAAAGAAAAAGTAGGCAAAACATATGATATTAAAAGTGTAGTTGAGATAGAGATTGAAGAAAAAGACAAAAAAATTACTTTAAAAGAAAAAGAGAAGAGACATAAAGAGTTGATAATAGAAAAAATAGATAATGCAATGAAAATATTAAGTGAAGAAGAAAAGAAAATAGTACAGTATAAATACTTTTCCAATAGTAGGACATCTTGGGAATACGTTGGTAGAATGATTGGTTTTTCAGCGAGTAAGTGTAAGCAAATGAGATTTGATATTATAGATAAAATAAAAGGATTGCTATAGAAATGTCTGATTTGTGACGATTTTAAACCAATTTATGTCCGATTTGTGTCTAAAAATAACCGATTTGTGACCGATTTATGTCCGATTTGTGTCTTTTAATCATGGTAAGATTGTATTGTGAGAAAAATATATTTAATAAAAATGGCTTGGAATTTATACTCTAGGCCTTTTTTTATACAATAAATTAAAAGGAGAACAAATTATGAAATTTGAAGAAGTATTACCATTAATAAAAAATGGAGAGAAAGCATTTAGATTAGGCTGGAATGGAAAAGGAATGTTTGTAGTTAGACAAAAAGGTTATCCAGATGGAATCCTTTGCAATAAGCAAACAGCAGAGGTATGGAATTTAAAAGAAGGGGATTTATTTAAATGTAACCCATACTTACAAATAAAAAATGCAAATGGTTCGCATTCCATGTGGGTTCCTAGTACTGGAGATATATTTGCAGATGACTGGCAAGTAATAAGATAGGAAAAAAGTCTTATAAATAATTAAATTGATTATTTTGTTAAATAGGATATTAAATAAATTTCATAAATTTAAAGCAAAAACTTCAATAAGAAGTTTTAATTTAAGGGGGTATTTAAAATGAAACGTGATATAACAGAAGAAATTTCAAGTGCTGCATATGTACCAGACAATCTAAAATATTATGACCATGTTATGAAAGAAGCTCCTAGCATGTATGGAAGAGAATGTTCTTTAGATTTTGTAAAGAAAAAGAGAGAAAAGCTTTTGGGGTTAAAAAAGAGGATTAAGAAAAGCTATAATTCTAAGATTGATAAAATAGACTTATATTTAAAATTATTAGAAGAAAGTATGATTGATGAAGCTGATCACGTTGAGTTGGTTGTTTTCAAACTATATCTACAATTAGAAAATGTTGTAAAAGTAACTAGGACTGTAAATGATCTAGGCTTTAGAATTAAAACGAGTACTTACGCAAAAGAGAGACGATATGACACGAATGATATAACTTCTATAATTACAGATCCTTTTGCTAGCGTAGATGAAGATTTAAAAATATTAGTCCAGGAGAGACAAAGAAAAAATTATTCTGGTAATAAGGAGTGTTTTTAATGAATGGAAGCACATAGTGGACAAAAAGTTAACCCCATAAAAGATATAGAGGATGTATTTAGACTTTTAAATTTTCTAGAGGAATGGAACGAAAGAAACTATTTATTAGCCCTCTTTGGAATGTGTACTGGACTTAGAATAGGAGATATATTAGCACTTAAAGTTGCAGATGTAACAGATGTAAAGTTAGATAAAAAAGGTAAGAAGATAAGAGTATCTAAGGATTGGATTAGAGTTATAGAAGAAAAAAGAGATTATGATAGAGAGGTTTTCTTATCTGATGTAATAAAGAGTGCTATAGAAAATTATACTCAAGATAAACCAGGAGAAGAATTCTTATTTAAAAGTGGCAAGAGGAAGAAGTTTAATAGACCTATTCAAACAAGACAAGCAGGAAGAATAATAAAAGAAGCAGCAGAAAAGGTAGGAATAAAAGAAAATGTTGCAACGCACTCTTTGAGAAAGACATTTGCAAGACATATTTATGATGAAGAAGAAAATAAGACTTATGCATTAGAACTCATAAGAAAGATTCTAGGACATAAGACAATAGAAATGACTAGAAGATATATAGGAATAGATAGGGATGAAGAAGTAAAGGCAATAACTAAATTTACTAATAAGCTAAAGAAAAGAAAAAGAAATTAAAATATCTTGTATTTTATCTAAAATTTAATATGTTACGTTTTTCAGCAACAGGACATTATTAGAATGTAAAGAGCCTCAACAATAGAATTTGCAAAGGATAATATATGTTTATTAAAATGTCTGAAAATACATATTAAAGGTCATTTATACGAGGAATCTAAGGCAATGTATGAATATAAAAAATGAAGTAAAGGAGTGATTGTTTGAATGGCAAAGATGTTGAAGTAGTCAATGATAGCTATAAGAGGTTAAGAGAATTATCAGAGGATGAGTCTAATGCAGTATATCTATTGATTTCAGGGCTGACAGTAACAGAGGTTGCTAAAGCAATTGGTGTTACTAGGCAAACTATTTATAACTGGATGAACAGAGAGCATATTAGGAAAGAAATTGACAGACGTAAACAAGAGTTAACAAACCAAGGAAACTTATTGATATTAAAGGATTTAGAAACTTATATCAATAACATTAAGGAATTAGCTAGTGATAAGAGTGATAAGAGGGTTATGTTGGCAGCTAATCAGTATCTTATAAACCGTATCTATGGAACTCCTACTAGTACAGTTATACAAGCAGAAGATGATAGTGGTGGTATGGGCATGGATACAACAGAGATAGAGGCAGCTATAGCTAAGATAAGAATAAGAACAAGCAAGAAGTAATGAGATATGAAATAAATCTTGCAAGAATATGATTTAGTTATGCTTGAAATCAATTAAAGTAAAACGTATATTATATGCATGTTTACCTTAATAACTAAAATAAAGATTGGATTTGACTTTAGATATATCTGATTTAATAAAGTTTAGTGAGACTTAATAATTAAAGTTTCATACAGTTAAGTAGTGTGGTTTATTAGAATATATGTGAACCTGTTGGAAATGCTAGGTTCTTTTCAACTATGCCGAAAATACATATTTAAGGAATAGTTAAAAGATAATTAATAATTCTAATCAAAAAAATATTTCTTGCAAGAAAATAATTCAAAATACTTTAATATATTTATTTTTTTATTAATAGGGGGGTGTCCTTCTATTTTGAAAAAATTATTTTTTATGGAAAATGAGTTCTAGAAATTTTCTAGCAAAATTTAAAAACCAGAGATGTATTTCAAAGAGGGTGATTTTATTAGAGAAAAATTTACATTGCTTATTTTATTAATTGCATTACTCGCTGAACCTAAAAAAATAGAAGAAGTAAGAGGAAGTAAATACGAGTGGATAATTTAGAAAGAAATATACAATTAATATTTAGTTATCTAGCAAAGACTTTTATAAGAAATGGAGCATCTATAAAAGATGCTGAAAAAGAAGCAAATGAGATTATAAAAGCTAATTCAAACAATCTTTGGGGAGTTAATGGGCTTGCTTATCAACTTGGAAAAATAAACCTAGAATTCTTCTGTATGTATTTTATGCAAGACACATATTTACCAAAAGAAGATAATGCTGCTGCTCCTATAGCTAAAGTTCATCATGAGTTATGGGAAGATATACAAGAATCTATAATTGGAGATGGTTCACAGCAATTAGGAAGAATTTATCCAAGAGGAACAGGTAAAAGTGCATTTGGAGATTTAGCGACAACTGTATGGTCACATTGTTATAAACATAAGACATATACTTTAATTTGCTCTGATATAGGATCTACAGCAGAAAAATTCGTAAAGGATATAAAAAATGCATTACTTGAAAATGAGTATATTAAAAAAGCATTTGGAGTTCTTTTAAATGACAATGATAGAAAATACATTTGTAATAGTACTCAACTAGAGCTAACAAATAAAACCTTTATTGAAGCCATATCATCTTCATCACCTATGAGAGGAAGAAAATACAATAACAATCGTCCTGATCTTATCATACTTGATGATTACCAGTCAGAAGAAAATGTTAGAACAGAAGATGCTAGAGAGAAAAAATTTAAACGATTTTCTGATGATGTAAAGTATGCTGCACAAAAACCAGTTATTAGAAATGGTAAGACTGTAAAAAGAGGAACAACTTTTATAGCATTAGGAACATTACAACATAAAGAATGTTTCTATAGTAGACTAAAAAAATTACCAACTTGGAAGTTTAAATGTGAAAGAGGAGTTTTAGTTGATAATGTAGATGAATTATTTAATTCTGGTTTATGGCTTAAGTTCAAAGAGATCTTATTTGATTTTAAAAATACAAATCATCTTGAAGATGCTAAAGAATTTTACTGGGAAAATGAAAAAGAAATGAGATTCCCTATACTATGGCCAAGTTTTTGGGACTGTTTAGACATGGCTCTAAGTTACTATGAAAATCCAACGTCTTTTAAGCAGGAAGTACAAAATGATGTCAATTCTATAGGAGAAAAATGGTTTAAAACTGTTAGAACAGAAAATAGAGAAGAAATTGAATCACATACTTTTAAAAAGACAATGCTGTTATGTGATCCAGCGTCTGCGGGTGGGTCGAAACATGACTATAGCGCTTTTCTTGTTGGGAGCGAGGCTGAAAATGGCTTACTATATGGTAGGTTGGCGGAACTAGCTAAGATAAATGCTAGAACTGATTTTGATAAATACATAGACCATATGATTTATTTATTAAAAATGTATCCAGATATAACACATGTTTATATAGAAAAAAATACATTTAATGGCGCAGATGCCAACCAATTAGAGTTTAAAATAAAAAATGATGATATTCTTAGTTGCAGGAATATAGAAATTATAAATGAGCATCAAAAGAAAAATAAAGATGATAAAATCTCTACTTTAATACCTATTTTAAGTAAAGGTCAAATGATTTTTGCAGAAGAAGATAAGGACTTTACACAACAAATTCTTGATTTTACAGGGCAAAAGTACTCTCTACATGATGATGCGCCAGATATATCAGCAGAATTTATAAATAGGATTTTTAATATTAAAGTAAATGAAAGTATTACACTATTAGATAGAAAAAATTTAGGTCTTTGATTATATGGAGGTGATACATTAAGTGGAAATAGATTTAGATTTAATAAAAGAAATATATGATGATTGGGATTCTAGTAAATCCGAATATGAAACTATGTACAAGTATTATAAAGGTGAAACAGATGCAATTAGTAACTATAAAATGGTTACAAAGAGGTCTAATAATAAGATAAACACTAATTTCTTAAAAAAGTTTATTAATGAAGAAGTTGCTTATTCTCTTGCAAATAAGATTACCTATACTAGTAGATCTGGTGATGAGGAGATTATAAATGATTTAGAATACCATACTTGCCATTGGAGTAAAAAACATGACTCGGATTTATTGAGATATACACTGCTATTTGGGCTTTGCTATGAACTTTACTATGTAAAAGATGATGAAATACAGGTAAAGATAATAAAGCCAACGAATGGTTGTCATTATGAAAATGAAAACGGAGAAATAGTATGCTTTATTAGAGAGTTTACTAAAGATTTTGAAGATGACACATATGTAGATGTATATGACAAAGAATATATATATCATTTTGATTCAAATTTCAAAGAAATTGAAAGCCCTACAGTAAATAATATATTTGATGGTAATGTTCCAATATCAATTTGTAAAAGAAGTGAAGAACTAGGAAAGAATACAATATTTAATGATATAAAAGGGTTACAAGATGCTTATGAAACTAATTTAAGTGATATAAGTAATGAAATTAGTGATTTTAGAAATGCTTATTTAACCTTCTCTGGATGTAATATTAAAGAAGAAGATTTGCCAAGGATGAAAGAACTTGGAATACTTCAAGTTAATGGAGATGGAAAAATAGAGTGGCTTATTAAAGACATGAATGATACATTTGTTCAAAATACACTATCTTCAATAAAAGAAAATATGTATGAAATTACATCTCATATAAATCACAATGAAAAAATGCAAAGTAATACATCAAGTCTAGCAGTTATAGCAAGATTAATCAGTACAGAATGGATTTGTAGCCAAAATAATGATAGTATTGCAGATACTTTATTTAATAGGTACAAATTATTGTGCATTTGGCTAAATAAAAAATATGGCTTTGACTATGATTATAAAGATATTAAGGCTAAGTTTACCCCTAAGATACCACGAGATGATTTAGTTGTAGCAAATATATTAAATCAACTTGGAGATAAATTATCTACTGAAACTGGATTATCTCAACTAAGTTTCATTGATAATCCTCATGCTGAAATAGAAAAAGCTAAAAAAGAGCAGGAAATAGTTTCAGAGGGAGAGATTTTATTAGATGAATCAAAAGATTATAACTAAATTGACTGAAGATATATATAAATCTGCTGAAAATAGGACAAAACCATTTTATAAATATCAAAAAGAAAACAGGGATAAACTTTTGTTAGAAATAGCTAGAATATTGTTATCATACAACATCATTGATGAATATGTAAAAATTAATGATAAGGACAAAAAAAGTTTAAGGGCGAAACTTAATAAAATTATAAATGAATATTCTAACAATTATGATGAAGAAGTTAAGGAGATAGAAACTGTTTTATCTGATTCATCTAAGAATAAATATTCAAATTTGATAATTTTATTGGGAGTAATACTGAAGATAGAAGATATGAGCAATAAAGTTATAAATAAGATAGTGAATAGTAAGGTTGATGGAAAACATTGGAGTGACAGGCTTTGGAAGAATAAAAAAGGTATAGAAGAATCATTAAAAAAAGAAATAAAGAGTTTTCTAAATGGAAAAACTTCTGTAAATAAGATAGAAAAAGTAATAAGAGATAAATATTCAACTGGTGCAGGGCAAACTAGTAGACTAATAGAAAATGAAGTTGCCAGGTGTCAAAGTGAAGTAAACGAGTATTTTTTCAAAACACAAGGCATTATAAAAGTAATATATTGTGCAGATTTAGATTCTCGAACATGTAGTGATTGTTCTATGTACAATGGAGTGATATTTTATGTCAATGAAGATAGACCATCTTTGCCTAAGCACTGTCACTGTAGATGTCAGTATATACCTGTTTAACACGTATTAATTAATTTAATAGGTGTTTTTATTATGTCTAAAAAATATGAGGTGAAATATGAAAGTTGAAATATTAGGAACAGAATATCTAGTGATAGAGAAATTTGAAAGCGAAGATGCGCTATTAAAAGAAAGAGCTGGATATTGTGATCACTCTGTTAAAGAAATTGTTATAGAGAAAATAAATTCTGAAGAAGGCTCATTAAAAGATTTGAGTGTATATAAAAATGAAGTTGCTAGGCATGAAATAATACATGCATTTCTTAGTGAAAGTGGATTGAAAAGTTGTAGTTCTTGGGCTACAAATGAAGAAATGATTGACTTCTTTGCAATTCAATTTCCTAAAATAGCAAAGGTTATGGATAAAATAGAATGTTTAAATTAAATTTTTAAAAAGGAGAGTTTGATACATGTTAAAAAAAGAAGTATTAGAATTACTAAAAGAGATAGAAGATGAAGCAGAAATAGATCCTTTGCTACAAAGCACAGATTTATTCAAATCTGCATCTGATAAAAAACTTACAATAGAAGAATTTAGAGAATTAATTAATAATGATGCAAACTTTAAAGCGTTTATAGACAATGAAAAAAACAAATATCATAGTGAAGCACTTGAGAACTTCAAGAAAAAAGATATGCAAACACTTATAAGTGCTGAAGTTCTAAAAAGGACTGGAGCTAATGAAACAGAAGAGCAAAAAGCGATAAGAGAATTAAGAGAAAGTTTAAATAAACTAGAGAAAGAAAAGCAGCATGCAGAAAAAATTTCTAAATATAAAGATATTTTAGTTGAAAAGAAAATACCTACAAACTTAATTGAATATCTGCTATCTGATGATGATGATAAAACAAATGCAAATATAGAGATATTTGAAAATTCGATGAAACAGTATGTGCAATCAAGAGTAGATGAAAGAATTAAAGATGGTTCATACGTTCCACCTGGCAAAGATAGCGCAGGTTCGCTATCAGAAATCAGAAAACAAATAAAACAAGGGCTAAATAGTCTTTAGTATAAAAAAGAAAGGATGATTTGTAAATGGCAAATGTATTAGAATATGTAACGCTTTTTCAACAAGAACTAGATATGCAGGTAACAGTTGGTTCAACTACTGGATGGATGGAGAAAAATGCTGGCCAAGTTATATATAATGGAGGAAGAGAAGTAAAAGTACCAAAAGTAACGATGGATGGCTTAGGTGATTATGATAGATCTAAAGGATATACGCAAGGTGCAGTTACGCTTGAGTACGAAACAATGAAAATGGAGATGGATAGAGGTAGGACATTTATGTTGGATTCAATGGATGTAAATGAAAGTAACTTCGTTGTAAATGCATCTTCTGTAATGGGTTTATTTCAAAAGCAACATGTTATACCAGAAATAGATGCATATAGATACTCAAAAATATTTTCTGAAACAGCTAAAGTGGATGAGCGTGTAAAATATTCATATGAAGCATCTGTTGCAACAATTTTAAGTGAATTGAAAAACCAACTTGCATCAATACAAGATTTATCTGGAGATATACCTCTTATTATTAGTATGTCTAGCATAATTGCAAGCATATTAGAACAATCATCTCAACTTGATGATATTGAATTTGGTGATGGAGATATAAAAAGAATTGTAAAATCTATAGACAATGTGCCTATAATAAAAGTTCCATCAAAAAGAATGAAAACAGAATACGTATTTAGAGATGGTAAAACATCTGGACAAACAGAGGGTGGGTTTACTGAAGGAGCAAAGGCTTTAGATATAAACTGGTTAATAACTCCAGCATCTGCTCCAATTGCAGTATCTAAGACTGATAAGCCAAGAATATTCACTCCAGATCAAAACCAAACAGCAGATGCTTATCAAATAGACTATAGAAAATATCATGATTTATGGATATTGGATGAATATTTAAAACTTTGTAGAGCCTCTGTGAAGCAAGCTAAAGCTGTACAAGGATAAGGAGTTGTTTTAAATGTTTGCATTGATAAAAAATAACATAATTAAAGTTGTTGAAGATGAAAATTCGAGAGATAAATTGATTTCAAAAGGATTTAAAATATATTTAGAAGAAGCAACTAAAGAAAATATTGAGAAAAAAGAGGAAAAAATCGAAAAAGTTAAATCAATCTCTAATGATTTGTTTAATCTATCTAAGCCAGAACTTATGGAAATTGCTAAAGGTAAGAATATAAAGGGATATTCAACTAAAACTAAAGAAGAATTAGTTGAAATATTAGATGAGTGCAATGCTTGATAATATTAAATTGGTTTTAGGAATAGAAAATGATAGATATGATAAATTAATAATCCTTTATATAAATAAAATAAGTAAAATGGTTTTAGAATATTGTTCTAGACAAGAATTAAGTATAGCACTAGAAGGGTTTGTGGAAGAAAAAGTAATATCAATATTATCTTCAAGATTTGAGGAACTTAAGAAAAATAGTGGACTTGATAATATAGAAAAAAACTTAAAAGCAATAACTAGAGGTGATACAAAAATAGAATATAATACTTTAACATTGCAAACTGCTGAAAATAGTATGAGTTCATCATCTTTTTTAACTGATGCTGATAAAAAATTTCTAAGCCCATTTTGTATTGTTAATATGTACTAAGAGGTGATTAAGTGACAGAGGCAGATATATTAGAAATGACCTATCTTGATAAAATGACTATCATCAGAAAATCAAAAGGTTGGAATCAAGAAACATGTTCTAATGATTTTAGTAATATTATTATAGCTGAGAATATCCCATGTGCAATTTCAAGAAAAGAAGAAGCCATTGTAAGTGGCGATATTGGAGCTATAGTCATAAATAGGAAGCTATTCTGTAGACCAGAAGTAGATATAAAAACAGGCGACACTATAAATGCAACTTATAGTCATGGAGAAGAAGCTATATTTAAGGTTTCTAAAGCGAATATATATCCAAGCCATATGGAAATACCTATTACAGAAGTGGAGAGAATATAATGGGAATAGATAATTTAGGAGTTTTTGAAGCGTTAGCCTTAGATTTAGGTCTAAATGCCTCTAACTTTAACAGAAAAATCAAGAAGTTTACAAAAGAAACTGGCAAGGAATTAGCAGAAAATATAAGAGATGAAACACCTGTAAAAACTGAAAAGTTAAAAAAAGGATGGGAAGAAAAACAACCAGAATATGATACTTATATTGTTAAAAATGAAGTTGATTATGCTACTTTAGTAAACAATGGCCATGCAACTAAAAATGGTGGCATTGTCCCTGGTT
Source organism: Clostridioides sp. ZZV14-6387 (assembly GCF_020657835.1). Lineage (NCBI taxonomy): Bacteria > Bacillati > Bacillota > Clostridia > Peptostreptococcales > Peptostreptococcaceae > Clostridioides > Clostridioides sp. ZZV14-6387. The sequence continues at coordinate 15,391 of NZ_JAGWCW010000034.1, read as the reverse complement.
CTTTTATGGTTGAAAAGGGAATTGAAAAAACAAAAGAAAATATGACAAGCGCAAAAGCAAATTTATTTGATTGGTAGGTGATTGGTTGCTTACAAACAGAGATATTATAATAGCAGTTAATAAAAAGTTAAAAAATGAGTTCATGGATATAGATATTTTTATTAATGAAGATAATACACAATGCTTTAAAGAGGCTTGTTTTTTTGTGCAGATTTTACCTCTTTCTAATAATATTGCAAATAAAATTTTAGATATTAAAAAGATATTCATAGATATTGAATATTATCAAAAGGCTAGAAAAAATAAATTAAATCTATATGATATACAAAGTAGATTGGAAAAAATATTTAACAGAAACATTAGCGTTAAAGATAGGAGTTTAACTATAGAGAATATATCTCCATCGATTGTAAAAGATTCTGTAGGATATAAACTAACTTTTCTAATGACTGTATCTTATTTTGAAGAAGTCTATTTTGAAAATGAAACATTTGAAATTATGGAAAATGTAGATTTGAAGATAGGAAGTGATTAAATGGGTTTACCAGAAATTAATATTTCTTTTATCCAAGCAGGAAAAACTTTTGTTAAACGTTCTGGAGGTATTGTAGCACTTATTTTAAAAGATACAAAAAATATAGGGCTAGTTGAGATAAAAGAAATGGAGGATATTCCAGAAAATTATTCTGCCACTAATTTAGACTATATAAAAATGGCTATGAAGGGAAATGTATATCCTCCAAATAAAGTATTAGTTTATACATTAGATACAGATGAATTAATAGATGATGCACTAGATTTTCTTGAAACTTGCGAGTTTAATTATCTTTGTATGCCAGATGAGACAGAACAAGATTTACCTAAAATCAAAGCATGGATTAATAAGATGAGAGAAGATAATAAAATAAAAGTTAAAGCTATTACTGCAAGTAATTCAGCAGATTATGAAGGCATAATAAACTTTACAGCAACTGACATTGAAGTTGAAGGTAAAAAATACACTTCAAACGAGTTTCTGCCAAGAATAGCAGGCTTTATTGCAGGAACTCCATCAACTCAATCTGTAACATATGCAGAAGTACCAGAAGTTACTAATATACCTAAATTGACAAGAGTTGAAGCAAATACAAAGATAAATAATGGAGAGTTAATATTGATAAAAGAAAGTGGATCTATAGTAATTGCTAGAGGAGTTACATCCTTTACAACAACTACTGATTCAAAAGGTGATATATTCAAAAAGATTAAGTTAGTTGATACATTGGACCAAATTCATAACGATATTAAAAAGATAATTGTAAGAAATTATATAGGAAAAACACCAAACACTTATGATAACAAGTGTTTGCTTATTGTTGCAATACAATTATATCTTCAAGAATTAGAAAAAGAAGGTTTAATTGACCCAGGTTCAACAATAGAAATTAATTTAGATGCTCAGAGAGCATGGTTAAAAAAAAATCATATTGATGTATCTAATATGGAAGAACAACAAATAAAAGAATGTAACACAGATACAATTGTATTTTTAAAAGCAAAAATTAAGTTAATAGATGCCATGGAAGATGTGTATTTAGACATCTCTATGTAGTTTGGAGGTTAAAATTTGAAAGCTAAAATAGACCCAAGTAGAATAATATCTGGTACATTTGGAGAATGTTGGATAGATGGAAGGCAAATGATGGCTGTAAAAGGCTTAGAGGCAAAAATTGAATTAGAAAAAGAAGAGGTTAAAGTTTGTGGACAATTGATGGTTGGACAAAAACTCATTGGAGCATCTGGAAAGGGCTCTGTAAATTTATTTAAAGTGAGTTCCCTATTTGGAGAATATGTTGAAAGTATGTTAAACGAAGGAAAAGCATTCAAATTTACTATAATAAGTAAATTACAAGACCCAGATTCATATGGAGCTGAAAGAGTTGCTCTTTATGGTTGTATGCTTGATGACTTAACTTTAGCAGATTGGGAAGCAGGAAAAATGGGAGAAATAGAAGTTCCATTTACTTTTGAAAGCTTTAAATATTTAGATAAAATTACAGAAAAATAGGAGGATTTTTATTATATGAATACAGTAGAAAAATTATTAAATATGGATGCAGGTAAATTAAAAATGCCATCTAGTATATTTGAATTATATTGCAAAAAATTAGATGATATCTTAGAAATTGAATGTAATGCTATTGATCCGGAGCGTTTTGATGAGATAAGAATGAACTCAATGGATGTAGATAGTGGTAATTTAGAAAATATTAATGTTTATGAACTTAAGGTAAATACAATACTTGAGTCATGCCCAATGTTTAGAAATATGGAAGTTGTAGAAAATCTGGGCTTGGCAACCCCTAAAGACCTTCTAAAAAAATTACTCTTAGCAGGAGAAATTGATAATTTATATGAGGAAGTTAATAAAGTAAATGGCATAGATGCAGAGGGAGATAAAAAAAGACAAAAAGAAAGAGCTAAAGATATAAAAAACTAATTAAAACGGATGGAGAAGTTAACTTGATGTACTTATTATTTAAGTATAAAGGTATAATGCCATCCGTTTCTTATTGTATACTAAGAGGCGAAAAAGAAATTGTTAGTGTTTTTATGGATCAAGAATTAGATGAAAGAAAAGAAGAAATAAAATCTGGTGCTGGGAGGTTGTTTTAGTATATGAGTTCTAATACAAAAGTCCTACAAGCAATAATAAAAATGAGAGATGAAGCAAGTTCAACCTTAAGAAGAGTAGCAGCAAATACTAGAGCTCTGCATGACTCATCTTCCCAAGCATCAAGATCATTAAATAATGTCCAAAGTAGTTTAAAAAGTGTTGGAACCAGTGCTTTAAAAGCAGGAGGTCTTATCACTGCTGGAGTTGGTGGGGCATTTGTAGCAGCAACTAAAGTTGGAACAGAATTTGAAAGTGCTATGTCTCAAGTTAAGGCTACATTTGGAAATTCTCTAAAACCAGGAGACTTTGAAGCTATGTCTAAAGCTGCTAGAGATGCTGGAAAAGCTACAACTAAAACTGCTGCTGATTCTGCTAATGCACTTCAGTATATGGGACTTGCTGGATGGGATGTTCAAAAGTCAATGAATGCTTTAATGCCAGTACTTAATTTATCAGAGGCAGCCTCTATGGACCTTGGTCTAGCATCAGATTTAGTAACTGATAGTATGAGTTCTATGTGTTTAGAAGTTGATAAAGTCAGTAAAAGTGGCAAAGTACTAGCTGGTGCTGGATTAAGTGAGTACTTAGATAAGGTTGCAAATGCATCTACTAAATCAAATACAAATATTCAACAGCTAATGGAAGCATTTAATGTTGCAGGTGGTACATTTAGTAATTTAAAAGTTCCGTTATCTGAGGCAACTGCTATCATGGGAATACTTGCAAATAGAGGAGTTAAGGGGACAGATGCAGGTCATGCTTTAAACTCAATCATGATAAATCTTACAACGGGTGCAGGGCAAGCAGGTAAAGCAATGAAAAAACTAGGTGTAAGTGCATTTGATAACCAGGGTAAATTTAAAGGTATGTCAAATGTACTTAAAGAAGTTGCAAATAAAACAAAAGATATGACTGATAAACAGAAAAATTATTACTTAGCTGCCATAGGTGGAAAGACTCAATTAAAAACGTTACAAAAGTTACTTGATGGGGTTGGAAATGAGTATGATAGCTTAAAGAAAAAAATAGATAATTCAAAGGGTGCCTTAAAAACAATGTCTGATGTAATGAAGGATAATACTAAGGGAGGACTTGCAACCTTAAAATCAGCCCTTGAAGAAACTGGAATTACTATTTACTATCAACTAAAGCCAGCAATAGCATCTGTAGTTGATAATTTAACTAAAATGACCGTTTGGTTTAATAATCTAAGTGAACCAATAAAAAGAGTCATAACTAATGTAATGCTTTCGGTTGGAGCATTTGGAGTTCTTTTATTAACTATAGGTGCAGTATCTTTAATTGTTTCAAAGGCTATAGGAGTCTTTGGTTTCTTCGTTCCAATAATATTAAGAGCAAAAGTTGCTTTCAGAGCTTTTGTAATTGGTATGAAACCATTAAGTGCAGTATTCTTAGCTGTAATGGGTCCTATAGGATTGACTATAACAGCTGTAATTGCACTGTCAGTAGCATTTACTGTTGCTTATGCTAAATCTGAAGTATTTAGAAATAAGGTTAATTCATTGGTAAAATCATTTACAGAATTCGCAAAGCCTATAGTAAATTTTTGTATGCCTGCACTTAAACAATTAGGAGAGAAATTTAAAGAGTTGTTATCAGCATTTGGTCCACTGTTTGCATCTATCTTAAACTTAGGAAGTGTAATAATGAAGGTACTAGGACCTGTTTTAATTGGTGTAATAGGTTTTCATATAGCAAAGTTAGTTGTAGTTTTATCTACTCTAGCAACTGCCTTTAAAGCTGTGGTTGATACTATAACTAATGTATTAAATGATCTTGCATCTATTTTAAATGGAATATTTGATTTAATTATCAGCATTGTCACAGGTGATAGTAAAAAGATGATAAATGGAGTTAAGCAAATATTTGATGGTGGAACTAAAATTATAAAATCAATTTGGAAAGGATTCATAGATTTTGTAACTGCTCCTATACAAGCTATAGCTGATATAGCTGACAGCTTATTTAAAGATAAAGCTAAATGGCTTACAGATAAATGGAGAGATTTAAGAACAACATTAGAAAATCCAATAGAAGCAACTGCTAAAATTGCTACCAAAACAAATGTAAATATTCCAGGAAGTAAAGCAGCAGATGCAGCTGGAAAATCAACTCCAAATACAGGAGGATTAAAACAAACAGTAGCAAATCTAAAGGGTTCATTTAGTGATTTTAAAACTTTTATTAAACCTATGACAGATTCTATAAGTCAAGGAGTTGAATCTGGAAAATCTAAATTTACAGAGTTACAAAATAAAATATTAAATGATGTTAAGCCTGCACTAAAGGTTTTAGAAGATTCTGGAGTAAATTTTAAGAATAAATTTAAAGAGTCAATAACTTCAATAAAAGATAAATTTAATGAATTAAAGGATATATTAGCTGGAAACATTAAAACAAATATAGATAATCTAGTAAAAGCATTTGAACCTTTAAAACCTCATTTAGATAATTTGAAAGAGTGTTTTGATAAAGTTAAAAAAGCGATTACTGACTTTTTTACCCCAGCCAAACAAGTTGGAGATACAGTAGACCAGGCAAGCCAACCAATGGACAATATGAAAAAATCTACTGATGGTATAAAGTTAGCATTTCAAAACTTAGGTCAGGCGCTTGCCCCTGTTAAAGCTTGGTTCCAAGGATTTATGCCTTTCCTATCACAAATAGGACAGCAATTATTACCAGCTATAGGAATAGCAATAGCTGGTGTTGTTGGAGGAATAATTTTAGCATTTATATGGTTTTTAAATACATTAACTGCAATAATAACAACTGTTTCTGGAGTTATAAACGGAATCATATCTTTTATATCTGGAATTGTAAATGTTGTAATGGGACTTATAACAGGAAATGCTGATCAAACTATGGATGGACTTAAGCAAATATTTGATGGCGGAGTAGGTATAGTAAAATCTATTTGGAATGGGCTGGTAGATTTAGTAAGCGGAATACTAGAACCTGTAATAGATCTTGCTGACTCATTTTTTAAAGATAAAGTTAAAGGCGTAAAAGAAACCTGGAATAAACTTAAAGAATTCTTCCATAATCCAATCAAAGGGATGATTGAGATAGTAAAAAGTGGTCCTAGTTTAAAAATAGGAAAAGGTGCAGATGCTGCTGGCGGTCCAAGACGTGCATTTGGTATAAATAGAGTTCCTCGAAATGATTATTTAATAAGAGCGCATGAAGGAGAGAAACTTTTAACCAAGCAGGAGGCCAATCAATATAAAAGAAATAATTCAAATGGTAGTTTATTAATTGATAAATTGGCTGATACAATAATTGTAAGAGAAGAGGCTGACATAGATAAAATAGTAAAGAAAATAAATAGAAAAATATCTATCGCAAATGCTGGAGGGGTATTATAAATTTAATTTTTTCTTTAAATATAATAAATGATTTCAAAAAGACACTTATTCAATTAAGTGTCTTTTTTAGGAGGAGTTTAATGGAAATATGGTTAAGACAAGCAAATAATACCTTTAGATTTCCTGTTATTCCATCTTCTTTTGAGATAAATGGAAGTGCGACAATAAATACATCTAATATTTTAAGTGTTGGAGATATCGCAGTATTTGGAGGATTAGGACTTAAAACTATAGAACTATCCTCTTTTTTTCCAAATCAAGAATATAGTTTCTGTAATTATAATGGATTTCCAAAACCATATGATTGTGTAAATTTAATAGAAAGTTGGATGAGAGAAGGATATATATTAAGATTTATCATTACAGAAACTAATATAAACTTTGAATGTATAATTGCAGATTTTAATTATAGAGAACAAGATTATTCAAGAGATGTTTATTTTACCTTAAGTCTAAAAGAATATAGAAGGATACAAATATCTAAAGGAAATATTAATAATGATGAAAAATTATCTTCTGAAAAGAATATTCCACTGACAAAAGGGTTTGATACTAAGAAAAAAACACATAAGGTTGTTGAAGGAGATACCCTTTTTAAGATAGCTAAAAAATATTATGGCAATGGAGATTTGTGGGAAAAGATTTATAAAGCAAATGAAGATACAATCAAAGATCCATCTGTAATAAAAAATGGTTGGATATTAATAATCCCTTAAAATGGTGGTGATTTATAATTAATAAAATCAAAATACAAGTTCATATAAAAAACGGAAATATATATAATGTAACTGATTTAGTGGATAAATGCACTTGGTCTGGTGATTATAGATCACCATCAAGAACTTTAGAATTTTCTATAGTTCAATCTGCAAGTGATATTAATTTTAGGCAGATAGATATTCCAGTAGCAAGTACAGTTTGCTTCTATGTTAATGATAAAGAACTTTTTAGAGGGATGATAATAGATAGATCTTTAGACTCAAGCAATAGTATGATTGATTTCACTGCAAAAGATATGGGTTTTTTACTTTTACAAAGCGAAGTATCATATAACTTTAAAGATAAACTAGTTGAAGATATTGCAAAACAGGTTTTTGTAGACAATAAACTCCCACTAGGTAATTTGCCTAAGACTGGAGTTAAATATACAAAAATGTTTATTGGTGTAACTGGTTATGATACTATAATGAGTGTTTATACAGAAGCAAGCAAGACAACTAAAAAAAAGTATATGATAGAGTCTAATCTTGATAAATTTAATGTCATTGAGAAGGGTGTAGTTACTTTAAATATAACATTTGAAGAAGATTTTAACCTTATTAATACAAATTTTTCTGAAAGCATGGAGAATGTAAAAAATAAAATACTGGTTGTTGATCAGTATGGTAATAAGATTAGTGAGAAGATAAATGACTCTATATTTAAAGACGTTGGAGTAATTATGCAAAAGGTAATACAACAACAAGAAAATAGCACCATAGATATAGAAAGCGAGTTTAAAGGACTCGAAAAGACTTGCTCTTTAAAAGGATATGGTGATATAAGTTGTGTAACTGGCAGAGGTGTAAAAGTAAAAGACTCATATACAAAACTTATAGGGCTCTTTTATATAGATACAGATAAGCATACATGGCAAAATGGAGATTATCAAATTGAATTAGAGCTTAATTTTGAGAATATAATGGATGAGAAATCTGCTGGTCAAGATGAACAAAAAGAAGATGGTTCAGAGTATACTGGAGGAACAGAATACCCTGCTGAATTTACTGCTTATTGTCCTAGAAAATCCGAGGGTGGAGATACAGATTGCAGAAAGAAAAAACTAGATCCTTCTAAAAAAACATGTGCAGCTCCTATGGTTGGGGCTTTCAAACAATCTTACTATACAAAAGATTTTTTAGATAAACATCCATTGTTAAAATATGGTGATGAAATACAGTTAGTTACAGGAGTTTCAAATCGAGATGGAACGTACAAAGTAAATGATGTTGGCTCTGCCATAATTATAGACAAAGATGGAACTTATCACATAGATATTTTATTTGGAAATGTAGAAGATATGATGGATTTTGGAAGAAGAAAAGGAAAAATAGTAATAGGTGGTTATACTGGAAACGTGACAGAAAGAGCAAAAACTGTTATAGCTGAAGCAAGAAAACACCTTGGAAAACCATACAAATGGGGTGGTAATGGACCAAGTAATTTTGACTGTTCTGGACTTATGGTATATTGCTTTAAAAAAGTTAATGTCAATTTACCAAGAACATCTAGCCAACAATCTAAAGTTGGTAAAAAAGTAGAACAAAATAATTTACAAGCAGGAGACTTAGTATTTTTTCATAATCCAGTTAGTCATGTTGGTTTATATATAGGCAATGGAGAATTTTTACATGCACCACAAAAAGGTGATGTAGTTAAAATAAGTAAGTTAAGTAGTAGAAAAGATTTTAATACATCTAGAAGAGTTTTATAAAAAGAGGTGATAGCATGGCAGATCCAATTAATGAATTTATAGGAATAATGAGACAAGAAGGTAAATTTCATAATGAACCTTCTTTTTTTATTGGTAAAGTTAAAGATAAATTACCAGATTTAAAGATTGAAATAAATAATATTGAATTGGAAAAAGAAGATATTTTAATAGATAGCTGGATTCTTGATAGACAAATAGAATCTTTTAATACAGAAATAAATAAAGAGCACAAACATAATATAAAAAATCCTTTTACTAATAACCTTGAATCTGGAGATATGGTAATAATGTTTAAAATAGGTGAAAAATTTGCTATTGTAAGTAAATTGGTGAGCCTAGATGAATGATACGATATTTCCTTTCATGGGTGTTCCAGAGGATTATATTTCTCCAGTCAGTGAAGAATTGCCTATTTTTAAAGAATTTGCTTGGGATTTTAATAAAGATGAAAAGATAATTGAAAACGGAGACTTTAAAATAGTTGAAAGAAATGAGGCAATTAAAGTATGGATTTATAAAACAATAAAAACAGATAAGTATGTATATCTAATATATGATTGGGATTATGGAACAGATTTAAAGAATCTAATAGGACAAAAGTATACTAAAGGTCTTACTGAAAGTGAGGCAAAAAGGTATATACAAGAAGCACTATTAACTAATCCATATATATTAGAGGTTAATGTAACAAATACAGAATTTAAAGATGATAATTTATCTATAAGTTTAAATGTAAAAACAATTTATGGAGAGGAGGAGATTATTTTTGTATAATAGCCAATCATTCAGTACCTTAAATAATAGAACTTTAAATAACATAAGTCTACCTCTTTATAAAGGTCAGGGTTCTTCTCTTTATAATATAGTTTCTCCAATAAATTCAGAACTTGCACAATTATATATAGAACTTTCTTATATACATAAGAGAGTTTTTATTCAAGATAACTTTGATGATTTTCTTGATAGAAGAGTCAATGAATTTGGCGTATATAGAAAGTTAGGCACAGAAGCAATAGGCGAGGTAATATTTGAGGGCAAAATAGGAACTAAAATACCAAATGGAACAATAGTATCTCATAGTGATTTACTATTTGTAGTTATTAAAGATATTACAATAGATGAAGATAGTAAGTTAAATGTAAGCCCTATACAGGCTTTAGAGGTTGGTATTAAGTATAATTTATCAGCTAACACAGAATTTAAACTTATAGAAGAAATAAATGGAGTAACTAAAATTTATAATGAACTGGACCTAAATGGTGGAACAGAAATAGAAACTGATGAAGAATTAAAAGAAAGGTTCTATAAAATACAAAAAAATCAAGCAACGAGTGGAAATAAAGCACATTACCAGTCTTGGGCCTTAGAGGTTGAAGGTGTTTATAATGCAAAAGTAATTCCTCGCTGGGATGGACCAGGTACAATTAAGATTCTAATTTATGGTCAAAACAATCAATCAGTTGATAACGAAGTATTACAAAGATGCACTGAACATATAGAAGAAGAAAAACCTATTGGATCTACTGTTACAGTTGTTACACCAAGCACTTTTGATATTACCATTAGTGCAACTTTAACATTTGAAATTGGATATGATATTGAATCCATAAAAGTTGTGTTTTTAGATATTATAAATTCTTATTTAATAGAAAATTCAAGAGAGATTATTTATATAAAAGTAATGAGTTTATTGGCAAGTATAGAAGGTATTTATGATATAAAAAATCTTCTTATAAATGGTGATGTTAAAAATATAATAGTTGATGAAGAAAAGGTTCCTGCTGTTTCAAGTGTTACATTTAATATCGAGGTGAGTTAAATTGAAGTTAATTGATTATCTACCAAGTTTTGCAAACAATGAAATTGACATACAAATCCAGGAAGCACTTGAAAATGAACTTCTGACACTACTTGATGAAAAAGATGATTTACTAGATCAGTTTTTTGTAGATACAGCAACTTGGGGACTTGATGACTGGGAGAACCTCTTAGGAATAAAAATAAATTATAAGTTAGATTTTGATACTAGAAGAAGTAATATAAAGGCAAAGATTAGAGGTAGAGGAATAACTACAATAGAAGTTATAAAAGCTATATCAGAAGCTTATACAAAGACCAATGTTGATGTAGAAATATTTAGTAATCTATTTAGTTTTACACTCAGTTTTATAACAAATAATTGCAGTTATAACACTATTTTAGAATTAGATAAGAAAATAGAAGAAATAAAACCTGCACATTTAGAGCATAAGTTTGAAATGATTTTATTCAACCAAAGTTCTATGTTTGCAGGTTCTACAATGAATACAGGTGAAACAGTTACTATATATCCTTACAGTCCAACTGATATAACTTCTTTTGGAGAATTGACTATAACTACAGGCAATGACAGGAGTATGGAAAAAGTAACTTTATATCCTAGACAGGAGGTGATATAGTTGTCAGAACAAAAATATTATACGCTTTTAACTAAGATTGGTAAAGCATCTATTGCAAATGCTACAGCACTTGGTAATAAAGTAGATTTAGTAAAATTACAGCTTGGTGATGGAGCAGGGGCAGAATATAATCCAACAGAAGAACAAACTTCTCTAAAAAATGTAGTTTGGGAAGGTTCTTTAAATAATGTAAAGATAGACGAAGAAAATCCAAACTGGATAGTAATAGAAACTGTAATACCAGGTAGTGTAGGTGGCTTTATGATAAGAGAAGTAGGAATATTTGATTCATTAAATCAATTAATTGCAGTATCTAAATATCCTGAAACATATAAACCAACTGCTGATAGTGGAAGTGTAAAAGACTTAGTTATAAAAATTATTTTAGTAGTCTCCAACACTTCAAGTGTAAATTTGAAAGTAGACCCAACTGTTATTTTAGCCACACTTAAAGATATACAAGAATTAGACACTAAAATAGATACAACTAAAACAGAATTAACAAACAACATAGAAACTGCTAAAACAGAGTTAAATAACAAAATAGGGGATACGACACAACTTACTACAACAGATAAAACAAATATAGTTAGTGCAATAAATGAGGTTAAAACTAGTGTAGATAGTATAGAAACAACAGCAGAAAAAACAAGTATAAAAGATACAGATAACTTATTTGCAAGTGACAATGTAGAGGGAGCATTAAAAGAAGTGATGCAGGAAGTAAAAGGCAATAGAAGTAGTATTATATTTAGCATAAATAGTAATTTGATACCAATGTAAAATGAAAGGAGTGATTATATGGCATCAGGTTGGTATGATTTCATAAAGACAATTAAAAGAAGGAGAGGCACTTATCCAGCCTCTTACATACATCAATATACTTGTTATCTTGATAGTGCTGAATATTGGGGTAGTTATAATTTAAGTACTGCTAGCAGTATACATATTTCTGCAACAAAAACTTATTATATTGATTCCTATGAGGTATATTTTATATCAAAAGGAAATGGTCAGAAATATGTTATGGATGGTTATGTAATGCGACAGAGTACTACTGTTCAATTTATACCAGACCCTACTATCTCTATAAATAGTGATTTAGGTGTTATTGGTGATGCTTGTAATATAAAGTATAGAATACCAGACAGTAATCCAGACGTTGCTTTTAAAATAACTGTGAAATTAAATGATGTTGTAATAAGTGAAAAAAATAATACAGTAGATTCTAATTATACTATAGATTTAACTGATGAACATTTATCTAATTTAGTATTTAATTCTGTAAATAATGTAACCATTGAACTTAGTACTACTGGTGGCGGTAAATTTTTAGATAAAACAGTTACATTCACAAAAGGCAACACTAAACCCAAAATAAATGTAACTTCTTATAACTCAACTACCGCAATCTTTACAGCAATAGACACAGATAATAATTTAAGTAAAATAGAGTGGTTTATTGATGATGTACTAAAAGAAACAATAACAACAGATTTAACAGCAGAGAAAACTATTAACTATGAACTTACAGACAATGCAATACACACACTTAAAATAGTTGCTACAGATGCAGAAAATGCAACAGTTGAGAAAGTATTAAGCATAAGTAAAGAAATAATGCCACTGCAAACAGACGCTAGTTTAAGTGATATATCAACTAAGTTAGTAGAGATTGGCGAAGGGTTTAAAAATGGTAAAACAAGTATTATAAATACTTTAGCATTAAAGAATGTAGAAGCAAGTTTGAATAACACACTTGTGGAGTTGTCTGAGAAAATTAAATTATCTTTTGATAGTTCAGATGCTAGTGTTGAAGAATTACAAAATCAACTAACAGAGAAGAATAATACTATAAGTCAGTTAAATACAGAAATTTCTAAACGTGCTAAATTTGCAAAAGGTAAATGTAATTCCTTTGATGGTTATGCAAGTTTAAATGTTTCTTTAAACTTTACTCCTAATTTTTTAATTATTCGTTATATTAATGAAAGATATGATAAACATTATGTAGATGTTTATTCTAGTTATATAACTATTCGTAGTGGAGCAATTTATCAAAGTGGAACAGGTGGGACATTCATAATTCCATCTAATGATAGTGGATTTATGTACAAATTAACTGGCGATTTTTCACAAACTATAAGTGGCGTTGAATGGATCGCTGTTAGAGTATAAAGGAGGTAATAAAAATGGATAGAGGAAATAGAATAATTTATAATCAAGATGGAAAAATATTGTTTCAAACAGGAGAAGCAACAGGAGATGTACAAGAATGGTCAGAAATAAAAGAGTTACACTTTTTAGATGTTGAATTTGGTAGTATAGACTATAGTAAACAGTATATAGAGTCTATAAATCCAGTTACAAAAGAACCTGTTTTAAAAGATATAGAGGTTGTATTAACTGATGAACAAAAGAGATTAGAAGCATTAGAAAAAGAATTAAATATGTTAAAAGAAGGCAACAAAGATAGAGATAGTGAGATAGTAAACACTGCTTTTGAAGTAGAAAATATAAGATTAAACAACAATTTATAGGAGGAAATGATATGTATAACTTATTAAAATTAATGATAGAACAAAATAACTATAGTACTAAGGAAGATTTACAACATAAAATGGATGTATTCTATGCAGTTAACAGGATTACAGAGGAACAATATTTAGAATTAACAGGTTTATTAAATAAAGAAGAAACACCAGTAGAACTGACAGTATAGAAGGTTCTTTTTTTTATTTGCACTTATTGAGTTAATTTGTATTATAATTAATTTAAATAGGGGGAATTTATTATGAATGAAGGTTTAGATATTAGAGAATCAACTATAAAAAGTGAGGCGGTTTTTAGTAAAGACCAAAAACATAGGTACTTGATAAAACGTATCTGGGATGAGAACAAACCTAAAGCATCAATTATATTGCTTAATCCAAGTTTAGCTAACGAATATAAATATGACAATACAAGTATGAAAGCAATAAACTATTTAGTTGATAATAAAGAATATGGTGGTATTTATATAGTTAATTTATATTCTTATATAGAAACAAATAGCGATAAAGTAAAAGGTAATATAAAAAGATTAGGCAAAAAAGAAAATGATAAATGGATTAAATTTGCCATAAATAACTCAGAGAAAGTTTATATAGCTTGGGGTTCAAACGATGGGAATAAGACGCGAATCGAAGAAGTTATTAATATATTAAAGTACAATGACTGTAGGATTGTTTATAAATTATTAGATAAAAATGGGGATGCAAAACATCCATCTATATGTAATATAGTGGAGGAAGAACAAATAGATATTAATAATATTCTATAATAATATATCGGGAAAAAGAATTCTTTTTAATGAGGATTCTTTTTTTATTTCAATTAATTAGGAGGTTTTCATGAATGAAGAACTGGTGAAGGAGAAAATAAGTACACTTGAAACAAGAGTAAAAGAGCATGGCAAACAAATTGATAGGATAGAGATTGAGCAAGCAAAGTTTGCTATACAAATACAAAATTTATGTAGTGATATAAAGAATTTAACAGGAGTACTTAAATGGCTTGTAGGAGTTATAATTACAACCTTAGTAGGATTCTTTATATTTGCAATACAGAAAGGAATATTTTAATTAGGAGGATAAGAGATGGATAATTTAATAAGTTTCATACCAGAGCAGTTACTAATTTTAGTTGCTGCTCTTTATGTTGTAGGAGCAGGATGTAAGAAGTATAAACAGTTAGATAACAAATATATTCCAGTAGTATTATTAGTACTTGGTATAGGTTTCTCAGTATGGATGCTAGGACTAAATGCTGATGCAGTCTTACAAGGCGTGATTTGTTGGGGTATATCAATAGGTATAAATCAAACTTACAAGCAGTTAAAGGAGGAAAATAAATAATGAAAATAGGTGTAAATTGTGGACATACAAAAACAGGACCAGGCTCTGGAGCTATAGGTAAAATAAATGAGTCAATAGAAACTAGGAATGTAGGTTATAAAGTAATTGATAAATTAAAAAAACTAGGCAATAATGTAGTCGATTGTACTATAGATAAAGCATCTACTCAATCAGAATGTTTATCTAAGATAACAGCACAAGCTAATAGACAAGATTTAGACTGGTTCATATCAATACACTTCAACGCTGGAGGTGGCAAAGGATGTGAAGTTTACACATATAAAGGTAAGCAGTATCAAGATGCTGTAGATGTTTGTAAAAATATATCTAAGCTGGGATTCACAAATAGAGGTGTAAAAGATGGAAGTGGATTATATGTAGTAAAGAAAACAAAAGCTAAAAGTATGCTAATAGAAGTATGCTTTGTAGACACCGAAGATGCAAATAAGTATTTGAGTTTAGGAGCTGATAAATTAGCTACTGCAATAGTAGAAGCTATAACTAAACATATAAGTTCAGCAGAAGAAAACAATTATAAT